>JAHEZG010000009.1 GCA_023251195.1 Chitinophagaceae bacterium
TATATAATGCACCAACTCTAAATCTTCATCGTGCAACTCCAGCATGCCTGCTTGTTCCTCTAAGTATTCATGAAAACTCCGTTGAACCGGAATGGGCACTCCTTGCTTTTCTTCGTCTTCAGAATAAGCATCGCCGCGGGTGCTGTAATCCGCCACCTCATCTTCATCCATATAATCAGTGATATCTACTTCATTGTCATCTACCGAAGTATCAGTTATCTCTTCTGTTGAATCATCATCAATGGAATCGTTCTTCTCTATTGCATCATCCTTTTCAATATCCGGAATTTCATCTGTTGGTTCTTCAGGCACATCATCTTCACTGTTCACCGATTCTTTTTCATCCGGCTCTTCCGATATACCCTCTTCCAATGCAGGATTCGCCTCCAGCTCTTCTTTAATCCGTTCTTCCAAATTAGCCGCAGGAATCTGCAACAGTTTCATTAACTGAATCTGCTGCGGCGACATTTTCAAAAACATCTTTTGATGCATTCCTTGTTTAAGCATACGATCGTTTAATCACGCACCAAAAATATAATGCAGAAGCCAACCATTTATGCTTTAGTAATAATGTTGGCAGAAAGAATTGGATTTCATTTCGCAATACTTTCTTTTGCAAAACATGAAAAGATGGTTAGTGCTTGCAATTAATTGGTTGGCTGTTCTGCTGCCATTATTCATAATGCAGAAAGGTATTTTTCTTCTTTATTTTTTTCATAAATCTTCGCAATTGTCTGCCCGCGAAATATTCGGAGTTTTCATTTATGGCTTGTGGCTTGATGTTTCTTTAAGCAGTTATCTTATCACACTTCCGCTTATTTTTTACTTAATTCAATTAACTATTGAAAAGAGAATTCTTCCATTGTTTTTAAAATTTTATGTGCCGACACTATTTTTCATTATCGGATTATTATTCGTTGGCGATTTAGGTATATATGAAAATTGGAGCACAAAGTTAAATGTAAGAGCAATTCAAAATATTTTGAATCCAAAGGAAATGATGGCCTCATCAGGAGCTTCGCCGGTTTGGCTTTATTTACTATTACTATTTGCGCATGTAGTTTATGGATGGTGTGGTGCCCGTTATTTATGCAATAGAAAATTTGCTTCAGCATTTGGTGGAATAAGATGGTTAAACATTCCGTATTTTATTCTCATGAGCGGATTTACACTGCTCGGCATTCGTGGTAATATAGGTGTGGCTCCAATTAACGAAAGCAGCGCTTACTTTTCAAAAAACATGTTTGCAAATCATAGCGCCATAAATTCTTCGTGGTACGCTATTCAATCAATTATTAATAGTAAAAAATACACAAAGCAAAATCCGTATGAATGCATGACTGAAAAAAATGCAGTCGCTTTAACTCATAAATTATTTTTATCAAAAGAAAAAACAACCCTTCAACTTTTTAAAACCGAGCAGCCTAATATTATTTTTATTCAACTTGAAGGATTTGGCGCCGATGTGGTTGAGGAGCTCGGAGGGAAAAACGGATTGACACCGCAATTGGCGCAACTGATAAAAAATGGTTTGTTGTTTGAAAATATTTATGCCTCAGGCTTTCGAACAGATCAAGGGTTGGTGGCAATTTTATCAGGCTTTCCGGCTCAACCCAATGTATCAATAATTTGGAATGTGGAGAAACAGGAAAAACTTCCAACCATTACCCAAAAATTAAACGCGGCCGGTTATCATTCTATGATTATGTATGGTGGCGATTTAAAATTCAGCAATTTTAAAGCGTATGCATTCACGAATAATTTTCAACGGATTTTTTCGCAATCAGATTTTCCGGTACTATCCCGAACTACAAAATGGGGAGTCGATGATGGAAACATGTTTGAGAAAGCCATCGATGAAATCAATAAACTTCCCTCCCCCTTTTTTTCATACCTTATTACACTTACATCTCATGAACCCTACGATATTCCTGATGAACCGCATTTTAAGGAAGAAGGTGTAGCAGCAAAATTTATGAGTTCAATATACTATGTGGATGAGCAAGTTGGAAAATTTATTGCACAGGCAAAAAAGGAACCCTGGTTTAAAAACACTATAATTATTTTTTGTGCCGATCATGGTCATCGATATCCTTATAACCGGGAAATATTAATGCCGGCGGTTCATCATATACCATTATTTTTTTATGGCGATGCATTAAATGATTCGTTAATCGGGCAAAGAATTAAATCATTTGGATCGCAAACAGATATTTCTTCCACACTTTTAAATCAATTAAATATCAATGCTGATGATTTTAAGTGGAGCAATGATTTACTCAATCCCGAAAGAATCAATTTTGCCTATTATTCATTTGATGATGGTTTTGGTTGGGTGAGCCCTGCTGATACAATTGCCTTTAACAATCACCCACCACAATTAATTTTTCAATCAGATGCAGCCAGAAGCAGCCATCCATGCATTGATACAGCTAAAGCCTATTTACAATTATTATACAATGCCTACCTGGAATATTAGAAAATTATTTTTTGCATCCTTCTAACTCAATTGGTTTCAGATACTTTTTTCTTAACCAGCTCTGTGAATTCAGTAAACTCATTTTCCTTAAAATTTTCTTTCGGAAAAATATAGAACGACATTTTACTGATATAAAGCAGTGCGATTTTTTCGTTCATGGTTGCTTTTACTATTTCATTCCATTTTACAGTAGCTGTATTATCTCCTGCAGTCAGGCGAACAAAATTTTCAGTTACTTCAATGTCTATTGGCAGTACATGATTTTTATGTTTTTTGAAAAGTCGTTTTCCAAGGGTGTTCATGATAAAAAAATGAATTCCGATTACAAGTATTCCGTAAGCAACGAAAGTGTAAATCATTAGTTCGTGACCTTCAATTCCTTTCATCATCATAAAAAGTACGCCTGTCCATATCAGCAAAATTCCAAACCATAATAAAATGCGCCCGCGCACAGGAAAGTTTTTTTTGTAGTGCAATTTGTTTGCAGCCTGCAAATTTTCGGCTGAGTAAGTAAACTGAATGTGAATAGGTAATGCCATGCGGCGAATATAAAACCAGCAGGCAGTTTACAGTAGGCAGATTGCAGTTTTGTAGCCGTAGTATAAACTGCCTGCTGTAAACTGCATACTGCCTACTGATTATTATTTTCGCACTATGGAAGAAACACAAGGCAGAACTGAAATAAGCGAACTCGGCGAATTCGGTTTAATAAAATACCTGACAAAAAATTTTGAATTGCAAAATGTAACCAGCAAAGTTGGTGTAGGTGATGATGCCGCAGTGCTTGAACTTACAGGAAAGCAAACGGTGGTGACTACTGATTTATTAATGGAAGGAATTCATTTCGATTTAACCTATGTTCCATTAAAACATTTGGGCTACAAAGCAATAGTTGTGAATTTATCTGATGTGTATGCAATGAATGCAGAGCCACATCATGTTACTGTTTCAATTGGAATCAGTAATCGGTTTTCGCTTGAAGCCATGCATGAATTGTATGAAGGAATTCTTCTTGCATGCGAACATTATAAAGTTGATTTGATTGGTGGCGATACAAGTAGCAGCCTTTCCGGACTGGTTATTTCAGTTACTGCTATTGGTTTGGCTGATGAAAATAAAATTACTTTGAGAAGCACTGCAAAAGAACATGATTTGATCTGTGTAAGTGGCGATTTAGGTGGGGCTTATCTTGGGTTGCAAATATTGGAAAGAGAGAAAAGACTTTTTTTAGAAGACCCTAATATTCAACCGAATCTCGAAGAACAGCAATACATTATTGGTCGCCAGTTGAAACCCGAAGCAAGAAAAGATGTGGTTGAATTGCTGGAGAAATTAGAGGTGTTACCAACTTCAATGATTGATTTATCAGATGGCTTATCATCGGATTTATTGCACATATGCACCCAATCCAATGTTGGATGTGCGGTGTACGAAGAAAAAATTCCAATCTCAGAAGAAGCATATCAGCAGGCTATAAAATTTAACCTCGACCCTGCTACCTGCGCTCTCAACGGAGGGGAAGATTATGAATTACTGTTCACCATAAATCAAGCTGACTTCGAAAAAGTTAAAGACCATCCAGATATTTCCGTTATCGGTCATATCACTGATGTTTCACTTGGCACTAAACTCATAACCAAAGGAAATAATATTCACGACCTGATTGCTCAGGGTTGGAATGCGTTTAAAAAAAATCAATAGAAAGTTAATTTGCTCTCCATTTCAAATGTTGAAACACTTTTAATTCATCACAACTATTTTGAGACTGGTCAATTTACTTTGTGATGCAGAAATCCGTTCATGGCTGGTCAATATAATTTATTAGAAACACCTATTGAATATCTGAAAGGAGTGGGTCCGCAGCGTGCCGATTCGCTGAAGAAGGAACTCGAAGTATTTACATTCGGAGATATTCTGATGCACATGCCCTTCCGGTATGTTGACCGCACAAAAATTTATAAAGTGCGCGAGGTGAATCCGCTTTCGCAGTATGTGCAACTGAAAGGAATTCTGAAAGACATTGATGTTGCAGGTGACGGAGCAAAGAAAAGAATGATTGCTAATCTGAAAGATGATAGCGGTGAAATAGAATTGGTGTGGTTTGCGGGTGTGAAGTGGATGAAAGAAAATCTGAAGGAAGGAAAGGAATACATCGTGTTCGGAAAGCCAACTGTGTTCGGAAAAAAAATGAATATCGTGCATCCTGATATTTCATTGGCAGAAGATGAACTCAATTCGCTCGCAGGAATTCTTCAACCCATTTATCCGTCCACTGAAAAACTAAAAGTAAAAGGACTCGATAGCAAAGGCATTTCAAAACTCACCCGGCAATTATTTCAGCAGGTTGTTCCGGCAGACCTTCCTGAAATTATTCCTAAAAATATTATTGAGAAATATCGTTTGCCTTCGCGCTACGAATCTTTTCAGCAAGTGCATTTTCCTTCGAATGATTATGAACTGGAACGCGCACGACAACGATTGAAGTTCGAAGAATTATTTTTCATTCAACTGAAACTGTTACAGGTAAAAATAGGGCGGCGCGAAAGCTCTTCAGGATTTGTATTTAATAAAGTTGGAGATTTTTTTAATCGTTTTTATAAAGAGAAACTTCCGTTTGCACTGACTGATGCGCAGAAAAAAGTAATTAAAGAAATCAGAACCGATTTGGTTTCGGGTAAGCAGATGAACCGACTGTTACAGGGCGATGTCGGCAGCGGAAAAACAGTTGTAGCACTCAGTATTATTCTGCTTGCACTCGACAATGGAATGCAATCGTGCTTCATGGTACCAACAGAAATTCTGGCGCAACAACATTTTCAATCCATCAAGGAATTGGTGGAAGGATTAGGGATAAATATTTCGCTGCTCACTTCTTCTACAAAATCAAAAGAGCGAAAAAAAATTCACGAAGGAATTTTATCTGGCGAAATTCATTTACTCATCGGCACACATTCGTTGATTGAAGATGCAGTGCAATTCAATAATTTGGGATTAGTAGTGATTGACGAACAACATCGCTTCGGTGTGGAGCAGCGCGGAAAAATGTGGATGAAGAATAATAATCCGCCACACATTTTAGTGATGACCGCCACTCCGATTCCGCGCACACTTGCCATGACTTTGTATGGCGATCTGGATGTATCCGTCATTGACGAATTACCTCCCGGCCGAAAGCCAATTAAAACTGTTCACTATGATGATGGTGCGCGCATGCGTGTGTTCGGTTTCATGCGCGAACAGATAATGAAGGACCGACAGATATATGTTGTTTATCCGCTCATTGAAGAATCAGAGAAGCTCGATTATAAATATTTGATGGACGGATTTGAAAGTATATCGCGCGAATTTCCTTTGCCGCAATTTTCAATCAGCATTGTTCATGGCAAAATGAAAAATGAAGACCGCGATTTTGAAATGCGCCGATTTATAAAACGCGAAACACAAATTATGGTTGCCACCACGGTGATTGAAGTAGGAGTAAATATTCCGAACGCAAGTGTGATGGTGATTGAAAGTGCGGAGCGATTTGGTTTATCGCAACTGCATCAACTGCGCGGAAGAGTTGGGCGAGGTGCCGACCAATCATATTGCATTCTTATGACCGGAAGAAAGTTAAATCCGGTTTCGAAAAAGCGAATGCAAACAATGGTGGAAACAAACGACGGATTTAAAATAGCCGAAGTGGATTTAGCATTGCGCGGACCCGGCGATATGGAAGGCACACAACAAAGCGGCTTGGTGAATTTGCGCATCGCAGATTTAGTACACGACCAGAAAATATTATTGGCAGCCAGAAAGGAAGCAGAAATTATTTTAGAAAAAGATGCTTCATTGCAATTACCCGAACATCACTCACTCGCAACATTTCTGTTACACCAGCAACAACGCAAAGGCGGATGGAGTAAAATTTCGTAAGACTGTTACAGCAGAATAATTTAATTCTTTTGCTTCTTCATATTCTTAGGCCAAAGCGGTTTTCCTTTTGAAGAAGAACCACTGGTGCCTGTTACCGCACCATTCATATAAGCAGGACAAGTTGTTTTCGGACTGCATGCAATAAACTCCGAACTCATAAAGAGAATCAGGAGCAACCAAAAAATTCTGCTTTGTTTTTTTATGTTGGGCATGCTGAAATTTTTATTCTGTTACGATTCAAATTTAGAAAGTTTCTGTTCTTGCAAAATTCTTGTTGATAACGATGCACATGGTTAATGTATTGCAATCAATAATAGTTCCACGAAATTTTTTTGAATCAATTTCTCCGATGATATTTTTTTTCATTCGCTGAAACCATTGCAGGCAGTGAATTCCAAAATCGAAATTGAGGTTTTTAATTTCCCATTTAAAAAATTTTTTTTCTTTCAATCACTATCGAAAGAAAAAAAATAAAACAAACGAGTCCCTGTTGTCCACAGCCAGAGCGGTTTACAACGAATTAATTTTTTAAAATCATTTGGAAAGTTGCGAAGCGCACATAACTTTATGGAGTGTTCTTTAATCATCAAAAAATTTTAAACCATGAACAAAGGAGATTTAATTAACAAGATCAGCGCTGAAGCGAAGATCAACAAGACACAAGCCGGTGCTGCATTGAATGCATTCATTGGCACTACTATGACTTCATTGAAAAAAGGCGACAAGCTGACCCTGGTTGGCTTCGGCACTTTTTCGGTGAACAAACGCTCGGCTCGCATAGGGCGCAATCCGCAAACCGGAAAGCCAATTAAAATTGCAGCGAAAAAAGTAGTGAAGTTTAAAGCCGGAAAAGAGTTCGCTACCAAAGTGAAATAATAAAACCCAAACCAAAACCCACGAATGGAAGCAAGGCATTGTGTCTTGCTTCTTTTCATTTCAGGATGTCTGATTTTATGAATGGCTTTTGAGAGTGCGTTATTTCAGTTAAGTTTGCGCACCAATAAAAAAATAACAAAAACAAAAACTATGGGAAGAGGAGATAAAAGAACAGCAAAGGGCAAGCGCTTCAAAGGTTCTTACGGAATCAGCCGACCACAAAAGGCCGTGAAATCTGCGGCTGCTAAAACTGCAGCACCTGCTGCTGCAAAGAAAACTGCAGCACCTGCTGCTGCAAAAAAAGTTGCTGCTCCTAAAAAAGCCGCAGCAAAAAAGAAAGCTGAATAATTTTTTTGAATTAAAAATTCAAAACCCTGATTCAATTGTGAGTCGGGGTTTTTATTTTATGGTGAGAGCCGTTCTATCAACCAGCTTTCGTCGCCGTGATGCGTGTAACGGAGGCGGTCGTGCAAGCGTGAGGTTCTGCCCTGCCAGAATTTCTTTTCCTTCATATTTTTTTTCAAGCTCCGAATATTTTTCGTCGAGCATATTTCTGTTTTCAAGTACTACACTTTGTTGCGAAGCCCACGCACCCAACTGACTTTCACGCGGGCGCGATTGAAAATAGTTGGCTGATTCTTCTGCTGGAATTTTTTCTACTCTTCCCTCAATTCTTATTTGTCGTTGCATCGGCAGCCATAAAAAAACCATTGCTGCATACGGATTCCAGGTGAGTTCTTTTCCCTTGCGGCTTTCGTAGTTGGTGAAAAAAACAAACGAATTATTTTCCACTCCTTTCAATAACATCACCCGTGCTGATGGTTTAAAATCAACCATTGAAGTAGCCAGAATAAATGCGTTGGGTTCCGGAATTTTTTCTTTCACCGCTTCATCAAACCACTGATGAAACTGAACGATTGGATTTTTGTCAATCATTGTTTCCAGCAATTCTCCTTTCGAATAATTTTCTCTGAAGCCGTGAATGTGTTTAGTGTCGCTCATAATGTTGATGCGAAAGTAAATAGGTTTTCATTTAATCATCACAAACTTATCGCGAGCAATTACTTTATCATTTTGTTTAACAACGCAGTAATACATTCCTGAATTTTTTAAAAGTGTAACAGGCAAAATGATTTCACCATTCAGCAATTTAAATTGATTTATTTCTTCACCGTAAATATTCAACACAGCTAAAATTAAATCTGAAGAATTTACAGATTGAATTTTGAAATGTATAAAATCACTTGCCGGATTCGGATAACAACTGAAATTCAGGTTGTCTTTTGGTTCGTTGATATTGAGAATCTGAGCAACATCACATGACTGCTGGTAAGTAGAAATATTTTCATACAGCAATGAATCCTGAAAATGAAAACACGACAACCGACTCCAGCTTTCAAATTCACTTATTTCATATGCGCCAAAGAAACCAATATCAGAACCAATGCCTTCTATCCACTTGCTTCCCGAAGTTTGAATTCCATCTCCGGCAAACTCAAAAGTTTTTCGATATTCACCATTTAAAAGCTGAATGGAATCCATTGCTAAAACAATTTTTCCTTCGCTCTTCCATGCAACTGTATCACCTAAGTTCAGATTGAAATCATAAATAATAACATCGCTGTCTTTCGAAAAAATAATTTCTCCACCCCAATTATTATCGAAATGAAAATCATTTCCCAATGCTCTGAACCAAACTTTCTTTGTTGAATCTTCTCGAAACGCACCTATAATATTTCCCGGATGATTAATAAAAAAATTCTGAGAAGAATTGAACCAACTATTAGACAAGTCAATATAAATATGAAAAGTTGCATCCTGAAAACCGAGCAGAGTGTACTGCTTGCCATTTATGATTGTGTCATTTGCAGTTTCAAATTTCCACCCATCGTAATCTCGTTCGCTTGTCGGCAAATAGGTATAATTTGTTTCGCTCCAACTTGCAACTGAATCAGGAAATGAATGATAATTCTGAGCGAGAGAATTATTTGCGATGAAGAACAGACAGAAAATAAAAAAAATATTTTTCATGAGTGAAAGTTAGTAGAAAAATTATTACAGTCTTTCAACTTTTCCAAAGTTCAAAACTTTGGAAAAGTTTTAGTCGTGAAAAAATCAGCAACCCCGACTTTGAGGTCCGAGGTCTTCGCTTCGCTGCGAACTGCCAACTGACTAATGCGCATCCAACCAATTAGTCCCGACACCAACTCCCACTTCAATCGGCACATTCAATTCAATGGCATGAATCATTTTGTCTTTGATGATGGGTGTGATAATATCTACTTCTGATTTGTGCGCATCGAACACCAACTCATCGTGCACCTGCAAAGTCATTTTCGATTTGAAATTCTGTTTGTGAAATTCTTTCTGAATATTAATCATCGCCACTTTAATCATGTCGGCGGCTGAACCTTGTATCGGCGCATTGATGGCGAGTCGTTCGGCAAAGCCGCGCACAGTCTGGTTTCCGGAATTTATATCGCGCAATCTTCTGCGGCGACCAAGAACAGTTTGCACAAATCCATGCTCGCGTGCAAATTGAATATTGTCGTTCATCAGTTGGCGCACACCTGGAAATTTCAGATTGTAGTTGTCAATAATTTCTTTCGCTTCGGTGCGCGAAATTTTTAATCCCTGCGAAAGTCCGAATGCAGTTTGTCCGTATGCAATTCCGAAGTTCACTGCTTTTGCTTTGCCGCGCATTTCGCGTGTCACCTCTTTTATGTCAACATTAAAAACCTGCATTGCAGTAGCAGAGTGAATATCCAATCCATCGGCAAATGCCTTCAGCATATTTTCATCGCGACTCAATCCGGCAATGATGCGCAATTCAATTTGCGAATAATCGGCGGAGAGAATTACATAATCGCTGTTGCGCGGAATAAATGCTTTTCTGATTTCGCGACCGCGCTCAGTACGAATCGGAATATTTTGAAAATTCGGGTCAGTGCTGCTGAGGCGACCGGTTGCCGCAACTGCCTGATTAAATGAAGTGTGAACCCTTCCTGTTTTCGGATTTATCAATTGCGGAATTGAATCAACATAAGTTGATTTCAGTTTTGTGAACTCGCGATAATCAAGCAGATGATTCACAATGGAATAATCTCCGGTGATGCGTGTGAGTGTATCTTCATCAGTGGAATACTGACCTGTTTTTGTTTTTTTTCCTTCGTACGGAATTTTCATCCGGTCAAATAAAACTTCACCTAATTGTTTTGGCGAAGCGATGTTGAAACGAACTCCTGCATCGGCATAAACTTTTTCTTCCGTAAGTTTTATTTCTTCTTCTAATTTTTTTGAATAGTCATTTAAAAAAGTTTTATCAATTGCCACTCCTTCAAATTCCATATCGCACAACACTTCCATCACGGGCATTTCCACTTCAGTAAAAAGTTTTTCTACTTCTGCTTCCTTAAGTCTCGGAGCAAAAAGATTTTCTAATTGCAAAGTGATGTCAGCATCTTCTGCGGCATAGTCAGAAACTTTCTGCACATCAATGTCGCGCATGCTGAGTTGCTTTTTTCCAACACCAATTAATTCTTTAATCGAAACAGGTTTGTAATTCAAATAAGTTTCAGACAAGTAATCCATGCCGTGGCGCATGTCGGGTTCCAACAAGTAATGCGCGAGCATGGTGTCAAATAATTTTCCGCGCACGGCAATGTTGTACCACTTGAGCAGCAACATATCGTACTTAATGTTTTGTCCGCTCTTGCCGATGTTTTCATTTTCTAAAACACTGCGAAATTTTTCCAGCAGATTTTGCGCTGCATTTTTTTCGGCAGGCACAGGAACATAAAATGCTTCCTTCGGTTTCAGCGCGAATGACAGTCCGACCACTTCCGCATTGTTTGCATCCACGCCGGTAGTTTCTGTATCGAAACAAAATTCTTTTGCAGAAGAAAGCAACTGTAACAGTTCGTTCAGTTTGGTTTCATCATCCACCAAAATATAATTGTGTTCGGTATCGGAAATGGAATTAAGATTCTTCGGAATATTTTCTTCGGTATCATCTGAAGAAGAAGCAACAGAATTTCCGAACAAATCTTTTTGTCCGCTTCCAGAGACCGACGCGGTTTTTGAAACCGCGTCGGTCTTCGATGATGATGAACTTCCGTCGGTCTGACTTGCCGCAATAATTTCTGCTTGCCCGACAGAAAATTTTTCGCCAAGAATTCTTTTTCCGAGTGTGCGGAATTCCAGTTCGTTAAAAATCTCAGCGAGTTTATCTCGATTGGGTTCTTCCATATCGAAGTTGTGTTCATCCCAATTGATTGGAACATCAAGAATTATTGTCGCGAGTTTTTTCGAGAGAATGGCTTTGTCTTTATGCTCTTCCACTTTCTCTTTCAGTTTCCCTTTCAGTTTATCGGTATTGACAATCAGGTTTTCTATTGAATCAAATTCCTTGATTAATTTTTTTGCGGTCACTTCACCCACACCCGGAATGCCGGGGATATTATCTACCGCATCGCCCATTAATCCAAGAATATCTTTCACCTGGTCAATGCGCTCAATTTCCCACTTCGCTTTTATTTCTGTTACACCCAAAATCTGTTCTGCATTTCCGAATGCGGGTGGTTTCCATATAAAAATATTTTCGCTCACCAACTGTCCGTAATCTTTATCGGGAGTAACCATGTAAACTTTAAATCCTTTTTGCTCTGCAACTTTTGCGAGAGTACCAATCACATCATCTGCTTCGTATCCATCGCACTCAATGAGTGGAATGTTAAATGCGTGAATAATATCCTTGATGTACGGAATGTTCGAAACCAAATCTTCTGGTGCTTCTTGTCGGTTCGCTTTATAGTCAGCAAAGTCGGTGTGTCGCTCGGTTGGCGCGGCGGTATCAAAACACACTGCGATGTGCGATGGTTTTTCTTTCTTCAGTAAATCCAAAAGCGTATTTGTGAAACCCTGAATGGCTGAAGTGTTCATGCCTTTCGAATTTATCAGCGGGTTTTTACTGAATGCGAAGTAGGCGCGAAAGATGAGCGCGAATGCATCAAGCAGAAATAATCTTTTGTCTTCGGGGTTTCCGTTCATAGTTTAGTTAATTGGGGAATTAGGAAAATGGGGAAATAGGTTGTGCGAACTGCATATTGCCTACTGTAAACTGTTTACTGATTAACAGCTTCCCAATATTCAACAGCTCTTCGTGTATGCGGAATCACAATGGTGCCTCCAACAATATTCGCAATCGCGAACACTTCAAAAATTTCATCTTGTGTTACACCTTCGTCCTTGCACTTGCCGACATGGTATTTTATGCAATCGTCGCAACGCAAAACCATGGAGGCAACCAAGCCGAGCAGCTCCTTTGTTTTTACATTGAGAGCGCCTTCCATGTAAGTGTTGGTGTCGAGATTGAAAAGGCGATTCAACACTTTGTTATTTGCGCCCGTGATTTTATCATTCATTCGTGCGCGGTAATCATTAAAGTCTTTTACTAAATCACTCATTGAAAATGAATTTTAAGAAGTTGAAAGTAATTGAAATGTGAAAAGTGGGTGGTGAAAATAAATTTTTAGAATAATCTGTTGACTTAAATAAAAAACCCCTGCTGAATCTCTTCTGCAGGGGCGCCTAAACACTATCCGGAATCGAACACTAATCAAGTCCGGATACTTTAGAAGTATTTTTATTTAATCATACATTTTTTTCAGTTAAAAACTTTAACCATTTCGTCAAACTGGTTTGATTTATCGAAGAAATAGTTGGCGCCTAATTCCTCTGATCTTTTTTGATACTGTGCATCAGCGTAATTAGTTAAAACAATGGTGATTAATGCAGGATGAATTTTTTTCAATTCTTTCAAAACTAAAAATCCAGTATCGTTTCCCAGAAGATTTATATCGAGCACCAATACATCGGGCAACAATTTGCTGCCAAATTTTATAGCATCCACTGCACAATCCGCTTCACCTACTACTTTTACTTTTTTTATTCCTGAAAGCAGCATTTTAATACGAGTTCGAATGATACTTGAATCTTCGACAATAAATACACTTGTATTGGATTTAACACCCATTTATTTGAATGATTTAACATATCAAATGTCTTAAAGTGTGTACTCGTTAGATGTAATTCTTTTTTTTAAATGCTTGTAGCATTTTTTACTACAAATTTCTAGCTGCTAAATATGCCTGCATCTATAACATATCTGGTTAATTCAGCATGGTTTCTAATATTTAATTTAGTTAATATTCGTGACCTGTAAGTGTTGACTGTTGTTGCGCTTAAAATCAATTCATCGGCAATTTCGGCAACAGTTTTACCATTAGAGAGCAACTGCATAACTTGAAATTCGCGGTCACTCAAAGTTTCGTGCGGCTGTTTATTGCCCGAAGAAATATGGTTTACCAGATACTCTGCAATCTTAGGTGTAACATATTTTCTTCCATTTAACAAAGTATTAATGGCATCAACCAATTCATTTGGCGCTGAATCCTTATTTAAGAAACCGGATGCCCCGGCTTTAATAACTCTGATGCCGTATTGATCCTCGGGATAAATACTTAGAATTAAAATTTTTGCATGAATATCAGATTCTATTAATTGCTTTAATACATCTAATCCGTTTTTTCCAGGTAGCGAAATGTCTAAAACAATTATATCAAAAAAGTTTTTACGGGCCATTTCTTCTGCCTCTAATCCATTTGTTGCTTCTTCTACTACCACATTCAATAGTCCTTCTGTAATAATCTGTCGAAGCCCTCGTCGCACCACCGCATGATCGTCGGCAATTAAAATTCTATTTACGGGTTTTTTAAAAGTCATCTAACTGTTTATTTTTGATGGGAATTACAATATTAACTGTTGTACCGCTATTTGCACCCGAACTGATATTAAGCATTCCGCCAATAATTGCAGCTCTTTCTTTCATTCCTAAAAGGCCCAGTGATTTTTTTACTTTCATTTCATTAAATGCTATTCCGGTTCCATTATCAATTATTTCGAGGCTCAGGTTTTCGGATGAATCATCAATTTTAACAAGTACACTAGTGGCTTGTGAATGCCTTGTAACATTGGTTAGCGCTTCCTGTAATATTCTGAATGCTGTTATTGATAACATTGGATCAAATTTCGGATTGGTTAACTTCCCTTCCAATTTACATTCAATGCCGGTTCTTGTTTGAAATTCATTTACTTGCCAGATAATTGCTTCTTCTAATCCAAGATCATCCAGTATTCCGGGCCGTAGTTCTGTTGCAATTCGTCGAACTGAGTTTATTGTTTTGTCAGTCATCTCAAGCAATTCATCAATTTTTTTTAACAAGTTGGTTTTTGAAGGAGTTAGTTTTTTTCCAAGCCAGGAAATATCAATTTTTATTCCGGTGAGCATTTGCCCGAGTTCATCATGAATTTCTCGTGCAATGTATTTTCTTTCTTCTTCTCTTGCATTTTGAATATATGCAGTGAGATTTCTGAGTTTTAAATTTTTTTCCCGCAATTCCTCTTTAATTTTTTTCCTTTCCGAAATATCTCGAACAAATGATTGGAAGCGTCCATCAGAAAGTAATTTAGCACTGATTTCAACAGGGATTTCAAAACCATCTTTCCGAACCAATATCCGTTCTGACATAACTGTATTTCCGCTTTTCAAACCTGTAAAATTAACAGGGTGATTTTTCAGGTTTTCAGGCGAAATCACATCCATAAATTTCATTTGTTGCAATTCAGATAAACTATATCCAAGCATTTTACAACCACTCGCATTTACTTCCTTCATAAAATGTTGCGCATCAGATATGAATATTCCATCCGGAGCTTGTTCAACTAATAGTTTATTCTGTAATTCTGTTTTTTGTAATTCACTTTCAATTTTTTTTCGATTAGAAATGTCTCTTACAAAAGATTGGAACCGACCATCAGATAACATTTTTGAACTGATTTCGACGGGAATTTTCTTTTTATTCTTTCGAACCAAAATTCGTTCAATGACAATATTTTTTCCAGTAATTAATTCATTTGTTTTTAACGGGATGCTTTTCAAATTTTCAGGGTCAATCAAATCGGCAAATTCCATCTTTTGCAATTCTGATAATTTATACCCTAGCAATTTACATCCGCTTTCATTTACTTCATGTATCAGCTGTCCTATTCCTGAGATAAAAACACCATCGGGCGCCTGTTCAATTAATGTTTTATAATTGAGTTCACTTTTTTCGAGAGCCTCTTCCGCTCTTATCCGTTCAGTTATATCTCTGAAATTTGAAATGATTGCTTTTACATTTTCATCTTGCAGAAGGTTCGTCACATTCGATTCTACCCGAATATAGTTTCCGTTTTTATGTAACAATCGATTCGTTCGGTTTACTGTTTTGCCTGGTTCCTTATATAGTTTTTCAAAAACTTCTCTTGCAATTAACGCCCCTTCAGGATGAAAAAAATCAAAGATATTTTTTCCGATAACTTCCTCGGATTTGTATCCGGTAATTCTTTCGCCTGCAGGACTTAGGTATGTAATCTCTCCTTTTTCATTGAATAAACTAACAGCATCATGACTGTTTTCAATTAGCATTCTGAATTTTTGTTCACTTTTTTCCAGCGCTTTTTCAGAATTGATCCGCTCCGTTACATCTCTGAAATTTGATATGATTGCTTTCAGATTTTCGTCGTGCAAAAGGTTTGTAACATTGCAATCAATCCAAATGTAATAGCCATCTTTATGGAGTACACGACTTGTTTCATTGAGTGTTACACCCGGCTCATTGAAAAGTTTTTCAAAAAATTCTTTTGCTTCTTGTGAGCCTTCCGGATGAAGAAAATCAAAAATCTTTTTGTCTTTTATTTCCTGAAAAGTAAAGCCGGTCATTCGTTCACCTGCCGGACTTAAATATATTAATTCACCATTCTGGTTCAATAAGCTGATAGCATCACGGCTGTTTTCAATTAACAGTTTAAATTTTTCATTGTTTCGGCTTATTTCACCCGTTAGTATTTTAAAATTTTCTTCACTGTATTTTAATGCTTCATCTGTTTTTTTCTTTTGAGTAATGTCTTTAAAGATATTGGTCATTCCCTTTTGTGATGGGAAAAAGTGATTTTCATACCATCTATCCAATGGAGCATAATAATTTTCAGAAAATACATAATGCTGTTCTTTCATTGCACTTTTCATCGCGTCGCCTACAGGCAATTTTGCAGCATCCGGAAAATATTCCCATAAATTTGACCCGATTAATTTTTCCATATCAACATTTAGCAGGTCGGCTCCTTTGTTATTTATATATAAATAATTCCAATCAGAATCAACGGCTGCCACTCCATCTGTAATACGATCCAGAATGTTTTTATACTCTTCGGCCTTTTCAAAAACAGTTGTTTCGAGTTTAGTGTTAATGTTTTTTAATTTTTCTTCGAGATTTATTCTGTCTGTAATATCAAATCCAAAAGTTATTACACCGTTAATGCCGTTTTCAGATATCAAAGAACTGTTTTTCCAGTTAATAAATCGTACTTCGCCCTTCTTTGTAAGTATTGATCCTTCATAGCTTGCTATCACACCCCTTGAAATGTTTTGGTTAAATTCATCAAACAGATTTCGGTAAATTTCTTTTGGAACGATGGTTTCAAACCAGTTTTTACCGAGCAATTCAGTTCTGGAATATCCGGTAATTATTTCTGCCGCTTTATTAAAGAATTGAATTTCTCCATCAATGCTTAAAACAATAACAATTACATTGTCAAGTTCTAATACTTCTTTTCCAAATGCAATATCATTTGAAATGTAATTATTGATTGATTGTTCAGACGAATTCATTGTTTAATAATTTCGATTAAATCTGTAATTTGACAAGCCTTTAAGTTAGGGTATTTTTTATTGCAACAAATGATAAAAATCAAACTAAATCATCAATTGTCGTTTAATATATTTTCAACAGTTTTTATTTTCCGGAAAACACTTTTATGATCGGATTTTTTTCACTTCGAATGCTCACTAAATAAACTCCGGCAAAAATTAAAATCATTGCCAGAATTTTTATGCCGTTTAAATCATCACGACCTAAAATCATTGCAAATATTGTTGCCAATGCCGGTTGTATATAAATATAAATACCGGCTAATGAAGGATCGGCAGTTTTCAATGCAAGAATGTTAAACAGGTATGCAAAAAAAGTGGTGGCAATTACGATGAAAGAAAGTTCGAACCAGATGGACGGAGAAAACGAATTCCAGTTGATTGCATGAAACTGATTCCAGCCAACAGGCAATACGAAAATCCATCCGAATAAAAACACCCACTTGATTATTGTGATTGGATGATACCGATGCATCAGTGGTTTTACAATTACTAGATAAACTGCATACGATGCTGCATTAATCATAACATAAATATCTCCTTCGGCAGTTGTGGTGCTGAAAGAAATTTCCTTTCCGAAAACAGTAATGACCAATGCCCCGCAAATGCCAACCACTATTCCTGCAATTTTCAGTATTGTTATTTTTTCATCTTTCAATAGCCCCGACAATACCAAAACAATTATTGGAGTAGTGGTCATAATTAGTGCAGCATGAATGGGTGTTGTTATCGAGAGCCCTTTAAAAAATAACAGTTGATTAATGGCCACTCCAAAAAAACCACACCCAATTAAAAGCGGAATATCTTTTCGTTTTATTTTTTCTTTAATGAAAACTGCATGTGCTATTAAAAACAAAACCAACGATACACTCACTCTGATTACAATTGCACCAAATGGCTGAATGAATTTCGGAACCACATCTTTTGCAATTGTAAAACTGACTCCGTAAATAAGATTAGCCAGAAATAAAAACAGATGCGCACGAAAATTTTTTGTCATTCGTGCAAATGTAAATTCAGAATAATGGGGTGGAAATAAACTTGCTTTTAGTTCTTCACTACTTAAAAGTCTGTTCCGATGGAGAAATACCAAAGTCCTTTATTCAGTACTCCACTGTCCCACCCTTTTGCATAATCAAGTTTAACAAAGTACCCGAATAGATTAGTGCGTGCTCCTCCACCAAATCCTGCCACCAGAGGTTCTCGGAAATAATTTACCTGTACGGTAATTGGCCCTTCGCTTATTGTTGAAGTGTTAAATGGATTGTTTTCGCTATATGGCGAAAATCCCTGCCATGCGGTGCCGGCATCGGCAAATGCGATGAGTTGAAAATTTCTTATAAATTCTGAACGAATAGGTGAGTTGAATAAATAACTGAAAACCGGAATGCGGATTTCGGTATTCACTAACGCAAAAGAGTTTCCGTTCCGAATGTTTTGCTCAAATCCACGCAGGTTGGTTGCCAATGCCTGAAATGCATAGTTTGCATTTTGGTTAACAGTGGTGCTGGTATTGAATTTAGGAACCAACCAGCCATCAATTGCACCTACATAATACACCACCTTGCCATCGCCCCATGATGATACTGCAGAAACCCGTGTGGCCCATATAATGTTTCGATGAATTTTTTGGTAATGCCGGTAATCCAATCCGGCTACAAATAGAAATGGGCCGTTCTTTTTAGCAAGGCGCATTACATCAGTATAAAATTTATACCTTGTTCCATCGAGAATATTTGTTTGCACTTTTAATGTGTTATCAAAAACATATTCACCTCTTACCGACAACCAATTTTCATTGTAGTTATTTAAACCCAAGCTAAAACTATCCGATGAAAGAAAAACAACTTGCTCAATGCGGTAAGACGCAATGCCTCTGAAGCTTTTTGTAAAATCAAGTGGATAGCGGTAAGCGGCTTCAAAATAATTTGTTTTTGATTTTGCATAAACAGGATAGGCCCAAAACGGTGCGGCATCATATTGTTTTGTGTCGGTTCTGCGATAGAAAGTATATTTTTTGTCCAGTCTTTTTTTAATGTCATCGAATGAAAAGAAATATTCATTTCCACCTAAGCTGGTTGGTATGCGAAACCCTCCGGTGAAACGATAGTCTTCAAATAAATCAGTTGTGCTCAGTTTTATTAATCCGTTTAATCCAGGATTAACAAACTGCCCCCCATTGGGTGCAAAACTCTGGTATCGATTAATGATTAAATTATTATCAAGTTGCGATACCACATAATCAGTAGAAAACCGAGGAGAATAAGGCAGGATTTTACTGAATTTAATTCGCCAGTTTTTTTTCAAATTTGTTTCTGTCTGATCATTATTGTTGCTTAAAACAGTAACAGGTTTTTGCGAAAATTCGCTTTGAAAAATATAATTATTGATATCGATTCGTGTTGTATCGTGTTTTGATTTGGAAGAATCAACAGCAATTGCAGGATTCATTTTTTTCTTGTTCTCATCAGCAATTTGTTTATTCATTAATTGTTGAATGTATCCGGTGTTTTGAATCAAGCTATGGTTAGCGGTATCAATCTCTTTTTGATTTTTTGTTTCAACAAAAAAATATTTTCCGTTGTTAAAAAACAATTCGGCCATTTTACCTGCCTTCAATGCAATTTCCTGTTCAAGAAGGCTGTTGCTGTAGTTTGTATTGCTGAACGAGTGCGCCACATCGCGATACATCGGAATTTTTTTTGTGGAATCAGGATGAATATTTCCATAGGCGATTAATGAATCCATATTGTATTTCGGATTCAGTATTACCGAATCAGTGAAATAATAAAAGTGGTTGTAATGATCGAACACACTATCAATGTATGCCACATAGCGATTATTGATTCCGTTTTTATCACTTGTGTAAGAAAAGAAATTATCGCTGTAAGCGGTTGCACTTCTTTCATCGGCATTCGGAGTATTAGTTACCCGCGTTAAAATTTTATCTTTTGTTTTCAGATTGAAATAAAATAAATCGAAACTTCCTATGGGCATTATGGTATCTAATTGCCCGGTTCGTAAAGTGTCATCCATTCGGTTTGAACTCCACAACACAATCGTTCGATTCGTTAGTTTTACAAAGTGCGGATCTAAATCATCATAAAAATCATTGGTAATCTGATCAATTTTTCCGGATAGATAATTCATCATATAAATATCACTCTGGCTTTTATTCACAGCGCTCATCACTATGGTTTTGGGATCGGCGCCAAATGAAATGCTCAGTATCTTCTGAAAATTAGTGACTACTCTTTCTGTTTTTTTCTTCATCTCAAAATCATAAACCACAATAAATACTTTGCCCTTTTTCTCCACTATCATGGCCAGTTTATTTCCCGTGGGGTCCCAGGCTGTGAGCGGATACGAATAGTCAATAGGTTGAGTAATATTTTTAAATCCGCCACGCAAATAAGTGCGGCGATGCTTTTTACCAATGTCAAAAACTTTCACTTTATACTTTCCCAATTCATTCTCGCAATAGGCAACCCGCTCAAAAGTCGGGTCGGGTTTAAACTGATAATATTTCCGGCCCTTTCTTGTTTTTACCGGAATTTTATCCAAAGTAGTGGGATCAATTTTTACTGATTGTTCAATTGCATATTGATTGTTGTAATAATTATTGAAATCAGAAATTAACTGTTTCAAAGTTTTCCCAATTACGAAATTGAAACCGCTCTCAACACTTCGGTTAATTCTTGTTAGGTATAAAATATTAGGAATGGAGGTAGCTCCATAATTCCGGGCGATATAATACCAAAGTGCCTGCCCGGCAAACTTTGCATCTTCACCTGTCAGGCGATTAAAATTTTTGTATTTGCCTGATAGAATTCCGATTCGAAGGCGGTTATCGAGTTCAGTGCTCCAGTCTTTTGCTATGTAGGCCGCTAAACCCTCGGTGTACCAGGCAGGCAAATTTAACAATACAGCATTTTGTAAAACCTCCTGAATGTTTCCGCCAAACATCATATTATCAAGACAGATTTTTGAAATTCCTTCTCTTATCTGTTTCAATAAATCGTTGTGGTTGCCATTGAAGTACACAAACATTTTGTTGCCTATAATTTTTGTGGTGCCACCTGTATTATTCTGTTCCACACCATAACCAATGTTCGATTGTTTCAGGTCGCTGAGATTATTGTAAATAAGTATATCAATGTTATCGTTCACTTTGTATTCCAGTGCATTCTCTACACTTTCAATTTGCCGCTCACCTTCAGTAATTACAAATTTCCCAAGGTCTTGGCCACCGAGATAGAAGTAAACAGAAAAGCGATCAGATTTATAAAATGACCATATAAAATCGCTGTACTGAACACGGTTTTGTCCGAACTCTTCCTGCGTGTTTTGAGCGAAGAGCGGTGAACAGAATAAAGAAATGATAAATAGAAAAAATAATGACTTCAGTATTTTCATTGCTGTACAAATATAATCACTTCGCTCTGATGAACGGATTTGAAAAAAGATATTGTCTTGTGATACAGAAATAAACATTACCATTCATTTTTGCTCCATGCTTCAAACTCATTTTTTCACTTTCAATCCTTTTCAGGAAAACACCTATATATTATTTGACGAGACAAAAGAATGTATCATCATTGATCCGGGATGCAGTGATGATGCTGAACGAAATGAACTCACTCAATTTATTTCAACCAACAAACTGAAACCTGTTTTTCTGATTAACACACATTCGCATTTAGATCACATGATTGGAAACAGTTTTATTAAGCAGACTTACAATATTCCTTTTCTGCTGCATAAAAACGAATTGCCCATTTTGCATTCAGCGGTTGAAACCGGTCGCAAGTATGGAGTTGTTATTACTCCATCGCCTGAACCCGATCGATTTATTGTTGATGAAGAAATGATTCGCTTCGGGAATTCAGCTTTGAAAACATTATATACTCCCGGTCATGCTCCGGGTGAAGTTTCTTTTTATCACGCAGAATCAAAAACACTGATTGCCGGTGATGTGTTGTTCAATGGTAGCATCGGACGATATGATTTTCCATTGAGTGATTATGAAAGTTTGATGCAAAGTATTTTTAAAAAATTATTAGTGCTGCCCGATGATGTAACAGTTTATTGCGGACACGGACCGAAAACTACAATTGGAAAAGAGAAGAGAAGCAACCCATATTTATTGGAGTATGCCGAAGGGTTGAAATAATTTTTTTTGTCTATTTCGCACGGATGCACGAAGCATACAGAGAAAATAATTATTGTACAAACTCGGTGAGCTCTGTGTCTCCGTGCGAAATCTGGGATATATTTATTTTGTCTTCAGCTGGTACAAAAAAAAGTTCCATCACGCTTTTGCTGATGGAACTTCATTAAAAATTAAAATAGTAATTAATTAAAACGGTAAATCGTCGTTGCCATTTGATGCAGCTGGCATAGCTGCTGACGGAGCAGATTGATTGCTGTATGAAGGAGCTGCCTGGTTGTAATTGTTATTGTTGTTTGAGCTGTTGTTTGACGAAGCTCCGTTGCTGATATCAATTTTCCATGCTTTGATATCGGAGTACCACTTGCTGTTAAACTCTCTTGATTCCAGATTGAAAGCGATTCTTAATTCAGTGCCGGGCTGGTAATTTGCTACCTGATCAGCTTTATCGCCGAAACAACTGATGCAAACTTTCTTAGGAAATTGTTCAATTGTTTCAACAATCATATCGCGTTTTTTCCAATCGCCGCGTGCGCTTTTACCAGCTACTTCCTGATTTACCTGAATGAGTTTTCCAATTAATTCGAGTGCCATATTATTTTTTTTTAGAAGTCAAATGTAAGTTTTGGATTTAGAGAAAAAAGATTCTGCCTGTAAAATATTTAGTCACAGGCTATCCACAGAAATGTCGCGCTTACCAACAATTCAGTTTTCTGTTTCTCTGCCAATATTTGATAGCGATTTGAAAATTATTTCGAAATCATGTGCTACCGAATAATTTCGAGCATACAAAAAATTCATTCGGTTAAGTGCATCTGCAGAGGGTTTTTTAGCCAGTAAATCAGCGGTATTTAAAACTCCTTTTTTTATTTTCGGAAGAGACCCTGATTCATTTCCTGCATATCCAACCCAAGATTTTTTTCCTGCAAATACTTTGAACAGATTACGAATGAGTCCGGCAAAATTTTTCACTACAAATAATTTCAGGGGCAGGGTGAAAAAGATAAATATGCAAACCAGCAAATCGAGCAATCGTTTATTTCTTCGCTTCCCGGGTAAATCAATTTCCATATTAATATCAATGGTATATAGTTCGCCATTTGAGTTTTTTGAATCGGAACCAATCACGCTCATGCTTTCTTCAGGAACAATTTTGAAATCTACCTTGCTGCCGATGGCCGCCATCTGACTGATGATTTGTTGCGACGAAATATCTTTCGAACAAAAAATAATTTCATCAGGGCGATACAGTTCAACTAACTCAGCTAATTGATTTAAATGACCAAGTCGCTCTTCTTCGCGTAATTCATTTGGATAAGATTCTGAATCGGGCAACACAAAACCGAGGTGCTGAAAATTTATCCGGGCATTGTTCAATAATTGAAAAACTCTTTTTCCTTCCACATAACTTCCGGCAATCACAATTTTACGCACTAATGTTTCGCCCCAACCAAAATTTCTAAACTTGAAATAATGCCGGATGAATCTCCATCCTGTTAAAAAGAAAACTCCGAAAACAAATCCCAGTAAAATCATTCCTCGTGAGAAGCGAAGCGAGTCATCTAAAAAGCCATAAACGGCCGCAATGATTAAAGTACCAATTACTAACCCGCGAATAATTTTTCCTGGTTTCGAATTGCGGTCGTAACCGCCACTGAAAAAAATACTGAGTAACCATACTGCGATGTAAGCAGGCACAATAATGAAAATATATTGCGACGGATAACTAACTCCTTCTGTTGCTTTCACTTTTGTCTCCCATAAATTTTTGAAAAACAACATCGCAGTATATAAACCAATTGCATCAATAGTGGGCGCAGCAATTTTATCGAAAAATCGTTTCAATAGCGAAAGAATGGCGCGGAAATAAATAGCAACATTCAGCATCAGAATTAATCCACTTGCACTGCCTTGCGAAAAATGTTTGCGCGCAAAAATGATCATCGCCATATAAAATAGGCGCACATAATTGAGCGAACCCTTCTTAGTGCTCTCGCCTTTGTAGTGAATGATGCGTGTGTCGGCGAGATAATAATTTTTGAATCCGCCTTTTATCACGCGATACGAAAGGTCAATGTCTTCGCCATACATGAAAAAAGTTTCGTCGAGCAAACCGATTTCATCCAACACTTTTTTTCTGAGCAACATAAATGCGCCGGCTAAAACTTCCACTTCATGATTTTCATTGGCAGAAAGATTTCCAAGATAGTAGCGCGCAAAAGTTTTTGACTTTGGAAAAAATTTTGTGAAACCAAATGCTTTGAAGAAAGCAACCATGGGAGTTGGAAATCCGCGTTTCGACTCCGGCAAAAAATTTCCGGAACCATCCAGCATTTTCACGCCGAGTGCGCCTGCATCTTCATTTGCATCCATAAATGCAACACATTTTTCAAAAGTGTCTTCTTCAACAACGGTATCAGGATTCAGGAGTAAAACATATTCGCCTTTCGCTAATCGAATCGCCTGATTATTTGCTTTTGCAAAACCGGTGTTGTCTTTATTCTCAATGAGAATTACTTCGGCAAATTTTTCTTTCACCATCTGCACCGAGCCATCCACGGAATGATTATCAACCACAAAAATTTCTACCGAAAAATTGCGCGATGCTTTGCGAACCGATAGCAATGCCTGCTCTAAAAAGAATTTGACATTGTAGTTGACAATGATGACCGAGAGTTTAATCATTCGCGGTTCACAAGATAATTTTCATAAGGTAAACGCGTGGCAATGGAGCGTGCCAATGTTAAATCATCTACATATTCCAGCTCGCCACCGAAAGCCACTCCGCGTGCAAGAGTGGTGATTTTTACATTCTGGAACTGGTGCAGTTTTCTCGAGAGATAAAAAATAGTGGTGTCACCTTCCATGGTTGCATTCAACGCCATAATCACCTCTTCTATTTCATTGTTCGCAGAGCGGAGTATCAGTGATTCAATATTTAATTGATCGGGACCAATTCCTTCGAGGGGAGAAATCACTCCGCCAAGTACATGGTACAAACCATTGTATTGATTCACCGATTCAATGGCAATTACATCACGGAAATTTTCAACCACACACACCAACGAACGATTGCGCGCATGACTGTTACAGATGTTGCACTGCTCGCCATCGGAAATGTTGTGGCAGGTTTTACAAAATTTTATTTCGTTGCGCATTTTGGCAATGCGGTTCGAAAACTGATTGACCGATTCAGGATTCTGTCGCAGCAGGTGGAGCACCAAACGCAAAGCACTTCTTCGCCCGATACCCGGTAGTTTTTCAAATTCGCTAACAGCATCCTCAATCAATCGCGATGGAAAATTCATGCGACGAAAATAGTTGAATGAATGTAGGAAGTAAAACAGAATGGTCCATTTTATAACAGGTTTCTGATTTCCTCTTCAGGTGATGCCGTTACACGAATCGCATGAGCTGTTGTTTTTGACAATTAAAATCAGCAGCAGCAATTAGCTAAGTATACCTAGTTTATAAGTAACAGGATTAAATAATTCAGTGACCATCATGAGGGTTTGTTTTTAAAAAAATTCAGAACTTTCGTTTTATAGAAAAGCGAAACTTCTGTTCACTTCCATTACTTTTCGCACCCCGAAAAAAAACATCAATGAATAATAAATTTCTTACCGCACTCTTCCTGTTCACCATTCATTATTCACCATTCACATCTTTGGCGCAGCAAACATTTCCGGTAAACGGAACTCACGATGAGCGCGATGGGAATTATGCTTTCACTCACGCAACCATTGCCGTTGACTACAAAACATTTTTGAGTGATGCGACATTGCTGATTCACGATGGAAAAATTGTTGCGGTTGGAAATAATATTTCAGTTCCCGCAGGTGTAACAGTGATTGATTGCAAGGGGAAATTTATTTATCCGTCGTTCATTGATTTATTCAGCAACTATGGAATTGCGAAAACAGAAACACAGAACAACAATCAACAAGGCCCACAATTTATTTCCAACAAAAGCGGCGCATACAATTGGAATCAGGCAATTATGCCCGAAGTGAACGGCGCTGATTTTTTTCATGGTAATGAAGGGCAAGCAGAGAGCTTACGCTCGCTTGGTTTCGGTGCAGTGATCACACATCGTATGGATGGAATCATGCGCGGCACCGGCGCAGTGGTGCTTGCCGGAAATGAAAGTGACAATGAAATGATTGTTCGCGGAAATGTTGCTTCGTTTTATTCGTTCAACAAAGGAACGAGTGCACAGGATTATCCTTCGTCGCTCATGGGCAGCATTGCATTGTTGCGACAAACATTTTATGATGCGCAGTGGTATAAAAGCGGAGGAAGCAATGAAGAAAAAAATATATCGCTCGAAGCACTGAACAATCAGTTATCGCTGCCGCAAATTTTTCAGGTGGATAATGACCTGAGCGTTTTGCGCGCTGATAAAATCGGTGATGAGTTCGGACTGAAATTTATTATCAAGGGCGCAGGCGACGAATACAAACGATTGGATGAAATAAAAGCAACGGGAGATGCGCTTATTGTTCCCATCAATTTTCCAAAACCATACAATGTCAATGACCCTAACGATGCTGATTTGATTTCGCTTTCAGAATTAATGATTTGGGAACAAGCGCCAGCAAATCTTTTTCGAATCAACAAAGCAGGAATAAATTTTTGCATCACCAAACAAGGATGCAACGATGATGCATTCTGGAAAAATCTGCGCAAAGCAATTGATTATGGGTTGAATGAATCGGATGCGCTGAAAGCGCTCACCTATACGCCGGCGCAGCTTTCAGGCGAGTGGAATAATTTAGGCTCATTAGAAAAAGGCAAGCTTGCGAATTTTATTATTTGCTCCGATTCCATTTTCAACGATGAAAATATTATTTATCAGAATTGGGTGAAAGGAAAAATGTATCGCGTGAATGACGAACAAATTTCTTCATTGAAAGGTGAATATAATTTCACACTGAACAGAATGGGTGCCATCAAACTCACCATTGTAAATCCTTCTTCCAATTCTGCGCAATTGCTGTTTCATGATTCAACAAAGGCAGATGTAAAATTTTCACTCAACGATAATCTTATTTCGATTTCATTCTCAATGCCGAAAGATTCTTCTAAACAATTGTATCGGTTGAATGGATTTATTGAAGGAGAGAATTTTTCGGGAAAAGGTTTAGACCCAAATGGAAAAGAAGTGGTGTGGACAGCAACACGAACAGGTTATGTGCAAGAGAAAAATGATTCAACAAAAAAAGAAACCAAGAAACTTTTTTACGGTGCTGTGATTTATCCTTTCTGCGCTTATGGTTGGGATACGATTCCGAAACAGGAAACTGTTCTCTTCAAAAACGCAACTGTGTGGACGAATGAAGCTGAAGGAAATCTCGACAATACCGATGTATTAATCAGCAACGGAAAAATTCAGCAAGTAGGAAAAAATATTTCGGCTCCCGCAAATGCGCGTGTGATTGATGCTACCGGAAAATTTCTGACAGCAGGAATTATTGACGAGCACTCGCACATTGCGATTTCGCAAGGCGTGAATGAAGGAACGCAATCT
>JAHEZG010000213.1 GCA_023251195.1 Chitinophagaceae bacterium
AACTGGGAAGTAAACCTTGTTCAGAAAAATGAAATGAATGCGTGGTGCATGCCCGGTGGAAAAATTGTGGTGTACAGCGGAATACTTCCTGTTACAAAAGATGAATATGGATTAGCTACTGTGCTCGGCCATGAAATTGCTCATGCAGTTGCAGGTCATGGCAATGAAAGACTGAGTCAACAACTCAGCACTTATGCCGGACTAACTGCACTCGACATTGCCCTGCAATCAAAACCAAAAGAAACCCACGACATGCTGATGGCTGCTGTTGGTGCAGGAGCAGAGGTTGGCATTTTATTACCTTTCTCACGCACCCAGGAATCTGAAGCAGACCGATTGGGATTAATATTTATGGCCGCTGCCGGATATGATCCGCATAAAGCTGTCAACTTCTGGCAGGATATGCAGGCGCAAACAAAAGGAGCAAAGCCACCCGAATTTTTAAGTACGCATCCAAGCGATGCAACACGGATTCACGATATACAAACCAAGTACATGCCTGAGGCCATGAAGTATTATACGAAGCAGTAATAACTGTACTGGTTTTGATTTAACTTCTGTAACATCTCTGAATTTTGCACTTCGAAATTCAAACTTTTCAGAATGAAAAATTTATTGAATGGAATATTTTTAATTAAACAACAATAAAAGAATCAATTGAAGAATCATCATTCCATCCACCAGAAATTTATTGTACCACCTGCTGCTATTTGATGAGTAGTATGCAATTAAAATTGCTGAAATACCTGCCGACAGAATTAACGGAACAAAAATGTTTTGCCGGTTTGCAATATTGAATGCTAAATATTTTTCCTGCATAAAAGCAAGTACACAAAAAACAACAAGCACAGCAATGCCCGTTATTTTCATTTTTAATATTTCTCCCGCTGCTTTTCCGGATTTCAATCCGTTTATTTCAAAAGGAATGATGAGTGCATAAATAAAGAGGAATCTCCTGCAAAATATGATGGCTGTTTCAACTACCGGAATTTGACGAGGCATTTCAATAACAGGAAACAGAACTGTTACAACCGTCCATACAAAAGCAACCACCAGCATTTTGATAAAGGGAAACTCACGCAGCCGCACCAATGTGTTATTCCACTTGATCAACGGCAATGAATACATAAGTGTGAATGCAGAACAAATGGATGCAAGCGGAATTATTTTTTCGTCAAGAAAAACAAGAGAAACCATTGTACCGGCGAAACCACAGATAATGGCATATCGTAATTCGGATGCAACTTTACCCGATATGAATTTCCTGATTCCCTGCTGCAATGAATCATGATTCTTCCAGAAATATTCATGCAGGTTGTATTCTGAAAATGCGGAGAAGAAAATAAAAAAATCGAGGGCATTGATTTTATAAGGAATGCCAAGAAATAACCGCGTGATGTGCATTGAACAAACGGCACACAATGCAATCCATATATTGTTAAAGATTATAAAATGAAAAAAACTGTTCAGATACTTCATTACTAAAAACAGGTTAAACAATAAATGCGCCTTCGTGTAAGGAAGACAAGGTAACCGAATCGGGGTATGGTTTTAGTTGCAGTTTCCAAAAACAAATCAGATAATGCAAAAGAACAAAAAGCAATTTGGAGTTTGGATGGATACACATCAGGCAACAATAGTGGGGAGAGCAAATGAAAATGCAGAAGATTTCAATGTGTTGGGTACTGCTGCAAATGCAGGTGCTGAATTTAACAGCAGCGAAAAAAACCAACACAATGATGAAATAACATTGCAGCATAAATTTTTTAAAGACATATTATCCCTTATGCAAAATGCCGATGAAGTGCATTTGACTGGTACAGGAACTTCGCAGGAACAACTGATGCATTACATGGCAGCAACTCCGCAATTTAAAAATACAACAGTACAGGAAAGCACCTCCAATAAAATGAGTGATGAAAACCTGACAGCCTACATTGCCGGCAAGTTTTAATTGAAGTATTTGTACTGACAGCTCTTACAGTATTTTACTGTTGACTGAAAGTTACCCGTTAACAATAAAAAAATGTACTTATCTGTTCTGAATTTTATTTAAACTTCAGAGCGAGTGTAACACTATTGGCAATGAGACCTGTACTCTTCAGGTAATGACCGTATCTTAATTCAAATGAGCTCCAATGCTTCTTTTTTAAAATTCCATTTGGAGGAGCGAGCCGCATTCCCATTCCAACGAAGTGACTGCTGAAAGAAGCGAGGTCATAATCGCTGGTGTAAAATACATCGCCTGTGTTATGCTCTTTAAAAGGTGCAAAATAATCTATACCGCTCTGCACACTGAATCTGTAAAAAGGTTTTAAAGATAGGAACGGAGTTATCTTAATCGGAATTTCGAGATTGGTGGTGTGAGCAATGTTTCCCCAATCATCAAAATAGAAACGATAATAAGCGCGGATAATAAAACGGTCGCCGGCAAAATAATTTACGCGGAAGGCCACAGGAATTTTCATTCTGGTGTCAGGGAGTTTTTCATAGCGCAAAGATTGATCGTTGAAATAAACACGCTGGTAGAGCGTGGTCAGTTGCCCCTGCTGGTAAGCCGGATCAAGCAGCAATGCAACCTGCATTCGTTTATTAATTACCTGAGCCAATGTAACAGATGCCTGAAATGAATTGCGTGGTGCAATTTGTAAATCATCGGGAGAGCGCAATTCTATGGGGTAAATTATCTTCCATATATCAAAGTAGGCGAAGAGGTTTATTCCTAACTCCGTGTTGTTGTTCTTCGATGATTTTACAAAACTTAAATTAACTCCGCGCGATTCATAATCATATTCATGCGAGTAGGATGCGCCTGCACCGAGTGTAACACCCTTTGTTTTATTTTCTGTGTGATAAGAAAATGAAGGATAGATTCGAGTATCACCTCTTGATGGTCCTGATAAAGCAGGTGCAATATTATCTGACGAAGCAGAAGTGTAAGTGTCAATTCCCAGTTCAAAAGAAAGCGTGTGTTTGTTTCCGCGGGGATTGAACTTTGCTAATTTAAGTTCGATGCTGTTGGCGAGGTCTGTCAGTTTTTCTGTTCCGATTCCTCCTGTAACAGCCGAATGATTGCCATCCTGCAGATAGTATCCTGAAACAAAATTTACTTCTTCGGTTTTTAGTTTTCTTTTTTCATAATGAGACGAATCATTCGCATAACTTAATGAATCAGACGGAGAGGTAACCTGTGAAAATGCAGCTAGAATATTAATGTAAAATGCTGCAATGATGAATGGAAGTTTTTTCATACCTGAATATTAAATGACTAATTGCAGCCGCAGCCACCACCACTCTTCCCTCCGTTAGCACCTGATGAACCCTCGCGGTACAAAAGAAAATTCTGTTCGTACTTTTCTGTTTTCGCTAACGACAGTTCCATCTCTGAATCATTCAGATACGCTTTTTGATAGGGCCTAACCGACACACATGAACTAACTGTGAATCCTGTAAACAGGAGCAGAGTTATTATTCCCCTATTGAGCATTTTTTTCTTCATGTGATTTTATTTTATTCTGATGTTAGATGAAGTGAAAAGCTTATCATGATCATCAACAATTATGCAACCGATATTTTTCATTTGATTAATGAGATGCAAACCCGCTTTGATACCCATTACCATCACAGGAGTTGCCATGGCATCAGCTAACTCAGCAGTCAGTGTAATAATTGTAACACTTTTAATTCCTTCAACAGGCATTCCTGTTTTGGGGTCAATGGTGTGAGCATATTTTTTCCCGTTTATAACCGCGTACTTTTCATAATTGCCCGAAGTGGCAACAGCCATATCACTTATTTCGAGATAAGAAAAGGGAGTTACTTTGGTGTAAGGGTCCGCAATGCCTATGGTCCACGGATTACCATCGGGTTGCGTTCCCCATGCGCTTAAATCACCTGAGGCATTTACTATTCCACTTTTAACACCTTTTTGTTGCATCAGAATTTTTGCTTTATCAGCCGCATACCCCTTGCCTATACCTCCGAATCCGATACGCATTCCTTTCTCTTTCAGAAAAACCGTGCATTCGTTTTCATCCAGCAATACATTCTGAAAATTTATTAACCGGACTGATTGCTTTGCTGTTACTGCATCAGGCAACTTAGTCATTGAAGTGTCGAAATTCCACAGCTGTTTATCAATGGAACCATAGGAAATATCAAAAGCACCTTGTGTAAGAACAGATATTCTTAATGAGCGCTGTATTAAATCAAGTACCTCTCGGTCAACTTGTACCGGTTTTATTCCGGCATATTTATTTATTAAGTTGGTCTGACTGTTTTCGCTAAAGGTGGTTAGCAGTTTTTCTATCCGGCTGATTTCGTCTACTGCATCATCAATTCTTTTTTCCGCCCACTCTTTATTATTGCTGACCACGGTAATTTCAAACCGGTTTCCCATCAGGCGCATTACCCTTTGGTGAATGGTTTCTTTTAAAACACGCACATCAACTTCCGGCATTTAAAATTGATTTTAATTCTTCTACAAACGCTTCAGCCGATTCCGGTGGCAAACCATCCCATTGCTTCAGCACTTTTCCATTCGCATCGAGCAAAAGAGTGAAAGGAAATTTTCCTTCCTTGTTGTATTTATCTGCTAGCTCTTCATTCTTCTTTACCTGTTCTGCGCTCAGTTGATTTTTTTTAAGCCGTGGAAAATCAGCATTAATTAAAGTCAGTTGAGCGGTTGCATAACTGATAAATACTTCTGAATTAAAAATCTGCTCCTTCATGCGGATACAAGGAACACACCAATCGGAACCTGAAAAACTCAGTAAAACAAATTTTTGCGTTTGAACTGTTTCCTGCCGGTGTACCATGTTAGTATCTCTGATGACTATCGGAGAGGTTGCAACAATTGAAAGCGCTAACAAAGGAATTAAGAGTTTCATGGTAATTGAATTTTAACCTGTTACTTGAACAATTTCATTCTTCGCAATGGTTGAAGTTCGCTGCACTTCAAGCGTAAGTAAAGTTCCAAAGCCATTGCCCTACATGTGTTACACTTTTTACTATTTAACTTATACAATTCACATGCCTGCAAAGCCGTGATGCCAGCATCAATTTCAAACAATAAGAGTTGAATGAAATTTTTAATCATGTTCTCTTATAAAACAGAATAACTCATTGGAATTTATTTTTACAATGAATCCGGATTAATTCAATTTCCTTTATTTCATGCCTTTCTTTCTGTTTTATCCAAACCGTTCATTTGAGGAGCAACGCTTTCAAATTAATCAGACTATAACTGTAAATTGGTTTGCTTCTTGATAATTTATTATTCAGGATCCCTTTTATTTTAGTTGTTCAATTGAGCCGTTGCGGGTTTATACTGCAACGGCTTTTTATATTTTGGTCAATCAGTTTTTTTATGATGATGCATTGACAGCGTATTTTTGAAAACAATGTTTGCATTTCTGAATATTAAAACAACAGGCTCAAAAAAAATAAAGGGGCGCATACTTGACATAGCAGTGATTGTGTATGAGGATGGGAGGGAGGTGAAACGATTTTCATCACTGGTGAATCCGGAAACAAACATTCCTTGGTATGTTTATAAATATGCCGAAATCACGAACGATATGATTTGGGATGCACCTGTGTTGCGCACAATTGCTGAAAAAATTATTGCTGAAACAGAAGGGTGCACAGTGGTAACGCATCATGCATTTATGTACCGCGTCTTGCAGCAGCAATTGCATGAAACCGGATTTGATTTTAACCGCCCTGCTATTTTCACTGCCCGGCATTGCGCCGCTTTATTTCCCTTTTTGGAGAAATATGATTTGGGAACTGTTTGCGAATGCTTAACTATTCCGGTAGAAAATTTGAATCGCGCTCTGCCATCTGCCGAAGCAACGGCCTTGTTGTTTCAGCAATTGGTGGATATGGATCCGTTGATTTTAATTCAGTCAAATAGCAATGAAGATAGTAAGAAATTGCCATTACCGCACTTATTAAATGAATCTTCGTTCCTCGAAATTCCGGAGGGTGTTACAGGTGTTTATTATTTTCATAACAGCGAACACGAAGTGATATATGTTGGCAAGAGCACCAATGTCAAAAAAAGAATCAGTCAGCATTTTAATGCGAAGAGCAACAGCAAAACTTTTGAAATGCTACAACAGATTGCTGATATCAGCTATGAAAGTACAGGGAACGAATTAACCGCACTGTTGCTCGAGTCGGAGGAAATAAAAAAACTGAAACCCGTTTTTAATATTTCGCAAAAGAGAACCCGCTTGGTTTCATATTATGGAATATTTCAAAAACGCGACCGGCAGCGGTATATAAATCTTTTCTTTAAAAAAATAAGAAACGATGAAGAGCCGATTCTTACAGTGGAAAATATTGTGCTTGCTAAGCAAACGATAAAAGCAGTTGCTGAAAAATTTAATCTGTGTCTGGCAAAATGCTCGCTGGAAGAAAAGAACAAAGAGTGTTACAGTTTTCATTTAAATGAATGCCGGGGAGCATGTGTGAAAAAGGAATTACCTCACGCTTATAACGAACGGGTGCTGCATGCCATAACGGAACTCGGGTTTAACCGCGAGAGTTTTTTTATTCTCGGTGATGGAAGAAATGCAATGGAGAAATCAGTTGTTTGCGTTGAACAGGGAAAGTACAAGGGATTCGGGTTTATTGATTTTACTTTTGGTTCACCGACATCTGAAGAAATGAGGGATAGCATTAAACCGCATTCGCACAACAGAAATATACAGCGGATACTCGCCACTTATATGAAAAGCGGATTTGTGAAAATTCCTTTTGAACCACAACAAACGATCAGCACTTTCGCGATTGAAAATTAAATGGAACTGTAA
>JAHEZG010000214.1 GCA_023251195.1 Chitinophagaceae bacterium
ACGATTGAAAAAATAGTGGTGCGAATGAAATTATATGCTTCGGAAATGCTGGAACCGAAAAATATAAAGCTGGAATTTGAAGTGGCGGATGAACTAAAAAAAATTGAAATCCCGATGCAGTATCGCAGAGAGTTGTATTTGATTTTTAAAGAAGCAATAAACAATGCAGCAAAATATTCGGGAGCAACATTGATTTCAGTAAAACTTTTATTCAATAATCGCCAACTGTTTTTTTGCATTCACGACAATGGAAATGGATTCAATATTGAATCGCAACCACACGGAAACGGATTGAGAAACATGAGCGAGCGTGCAAAAAAAATGAACGCGCAGTTTCAACTTTCCACTTCAGCCGGAAACGGTACCGAGATAATTTTAAAATTAAAATTCACCTGATTGGGTGGAGCAACAAAAATCATTCTACCAATACATTCGCACTTTAGATAAATGAAAATCCGCATTCTGATTTATGAAGATAATATTGACTTGCGCGACAGCATGGAAGCATTGCTGGGCAGCAATAATCAATTTGAATTGGCGGGTTCGTTTTCAAATTGTGCGGATGTAAAAAATCAAATCGCCAACCTGCAACCCGACATTGTGTTGATGGATATTGATATGCCTGAAGTGAATGGCATTGAAGGTTTAAAAATTATTCATCAACACTCGCCGCAAACCTTGGTTTTAATGCTCACTGTTTTTGAAGATGAGAACAACATATTCGATGCGATACTGAATGGGGCTTCCGGTTATTTATTAAAGCGAACACCGCCTGCAAAAATTCTGGAAGCAATTGTTGAACTATATAACGGAGGTGCTCCAATGACTCCGGTAATTGCCAGGAAAGTAATTGAACTTTCGAAAAGCAGAAATCAAAAATCAGACAGCAATGCATTCAAGCTGAATGAAAGAGAGATTGAAGTTTTAAAATTAGTAACCGGAGGCAGCAGTGTAAAAATGGTTGCCGATGAATTGAATTTATCAGTTGATGCAATTAAGTCGCGCATAAAAATTATTTATGAAAAGTTGCATGTACATACTATGCCCGAAGCCATTGCTAAAGCTTTTCGGTCGAGGATAGTTGAGTGAAATATTTCAATTGCAGAATCTGCCTCAGTAAAAAACTGAACCTCTGATTTAATACCAAAATCATTTTCGTTTTTCACTTTCACCCTTTCAGGTGTTGTGTGTAGCCAAGTGCTGAACAAATATTTACAGCACAAAAAAATTCAATCATGCGCACACTTTTTCTGCTCTTCATTTCACTTGCAATTTCTGCAACTGCTTTTTCGCAAACCTGGAACACCACCGGAAACACAGGCACCACACCGGGAACCAATTTTATTGGAACCACCGATGCAAAAGATTTTGTTTTTAAAACCAACAACACGGAGAAGGGTCGGGTTAAATCAAACGGACAATGGCAATTTGGTTCAGGAGTAAATCTTGCGAAGCTTGACTCAGCAGGTAATTTGACTTTTGCAGGAACAGCAGGATATAAAGTTGCCGGAAATAAATATGCATTTCAATATGCAGCAAATCCGAATTATGGTTTGTTCTTTAACTCAACGGGCTTGCTGTATGAATTCAGAACAAGCACAGCACTGTCTGTTTTTTCAATTGGTGCAAATAGTGGCAATGGAATTTTCAAAGGAAATTTAAAAGTTGGAGCTTACACACTTCCATCAACAGATGGAACAAACGGACAGGTTTTAAAAACAAATGGCGCAGGCACGCTTACATGGTCGGCTGATAATAATTCGGGCTGGTCGATAACCGGAAATGCAGGAACTAATCCGGCAATAAATTTTATCGGCACTACTGATTCACAACCACTCATTTTTAAAGTTGACAATACAAAGTCAGGTTACATTGATAATGGAGTTTCGGCAAATACCGCATTCGGTTATAACGCGAATTTATCAGCCACAACAGGAGCTTACAACTCTGCTTTTGGTTCTGTTTCATTGAGTTCAAATGCAACCGGATCATACAATACTGCTTTAGGTTTTGCAACACTGCAAAACAATACTGATGGAGCAAAAAATACTGCAACAGGCATGAATGCTTTGCATTGGAATGTGAGTGGAAATAATAATACAGCAACAGGGTTTGATGCATTATCAGGAAGTTTGGGTAGTGATAATACTGCTACAGGATCTGAAGCATTAAAATTAAATCAAACCGGAAATAATAATACAGCAGTTGGTTCGCGTGCGATGTTTGAAAACACAAGCGGTTATTCAAATGTTGCTGTTGGGCTTAGTGCGCTTCATGATAATACTTCAGGTAAATACAATGTGGCCATTGGCGATTCTTCGCTTTACCAATTCGATGGTATCGGATTTAACACAGCGGTAGGAGCACTCACTTTATATAAAACCACAACCGGAATTGAAAATACTGCAGTTGGTTTACAGGCGTTGTATTCCAATACTACATCAGGTTATAATTCTGCTTTTGGTTCATCGGCTTTATTCCAAAATACCGGCCAATCAAATTCAGCATTTGGAACCAATTCGCAGTTTGCCACCACTACAGGAAATTTTAATACTTCAATGGGTGTAAATACTCTTTATCATAATGGAGCAGGAGATGAAAACTCAGCATTCGGAGCTTTTGCACTTAACTATAATGAAGGTTCAAATAACTCTGCATTCGGAGTCAACTCACAATACGCTAACACAACCGGATCATACAATACAACTATGGGAAGCTCTGCATTAATAATTAATGAGTTGGGTTCTTTTAACACAGCAATGGGTACTGATGCAATGCACTATAATTATTCCGGCGATCTAAATTCTTCATTCGGATATCGCTCACTTTTCAAAAACACTTTTGGATTTTCGAATGTAGCCGTTGGAGCATATTCACTTTTCACAAATACTATTGGAAGTAATTTGGTTGCTGTTGGCGATTCAGCACTTTATTTTAATACCGGAAATTTTAATTCTGCGCTTGGTTCAAAAGCATTATTTGCAAATACAACCGGAGTTAGAAATACAGCAACAGGAGCCAGTTCGCTTGAAAAAAATACAACGGGTACAAGTTTAACTGCAATGGGCTATAAAGCACTCAGAGAAAATACTACTGGATATAGCAATAGTGCAATCGGCAACTTTTCTCTGGCTTATAATACAGATGGTTTTGATAATACAGGGTCAGGAGCCGGTTCATTACAGTATAATACTACCGGTGATGATAATACAGCTTCTGGTTTTCTTTGCTTGTATAATAATTCAACCGGCAATTTCAATACTGCAATTGGCGGCACTGCCGGAGTAATTAATACAACAGGAAGTAGCAATACTTTTATCGGCTATGGTGCGGATGCATTGGCAAACAACTATACCAATGCAACTGCTATTGGCGCAAATGCGTGGGTAGGAGCCAGCAATTCACTTGTGCTTGGAAATGGTGCATATGTAGGAATCGGAATTTCTGCACCCACAAATAATCTGGCAATTAAACAAACTGCCACAGGAAGAGGCATCCGGTTGGAATCGTACAACACCACTAATTACTGGGTTACTTATTTGAGCAATGCAAATGCAAACAAGTATTCTTTCAATTACAATGGAACTGATAAAGCAACCATAGATATAAATGGAACTTACGCAACTGTGAGCGACAGCCGTTACAAGCACGATATAAAACCAATGGAGACAGTTCTGGAAAAAGTGTTACAGTTGAAACCCTCTACTTATATTTATAACGATGATTCATCGGGCAACAAGTGCATCGGATTTATTGCACAAGATGTTTTAAAATTATTTCCTGATGCAGTGCAGTTGAATGGCGAAGACAAGCACTACTCACTGGTTTACGACAACTTCGGAGTTATTGCTATCAAAGCAATTCAGGAATTGGATTCAGTTTCTTCATTGAAGAATGAACAGATTGAAGCATTGCAATCATCAGTTGACGAAATGAAAAATGAAAATGCTGATTTAAAAAATGAAAATACTGAACAGCAAAATCAAATTGCAGCACTCAATAATAAACTGGATGAAATGATGAACAAGATGATTGGTTTTGAAAACTCACTTTCGCAATGTTGTTCAAATTATCAATCAACAAACACCGGTCAATCAGGAACCACAAACCCGAAACTCGAAACTCCTGCTTTGGAACAGAATATTCCAAACCCATTTATGCAGAACTGTTACATCAAGTTTTACATTCCATCAGCTTCAAAAAATTCTTCCATTACCATTTGCGATTTGAATGGCAGATTACTTAAAACTTTTTCAAATCTTTCTGCAGGTTTCGGAACTATAAACATCAGTGGCGGTGAACTTGCTGCCGGTGATTATTTTTACACCTTAACTATTGATGGAAATAAAATTGATACCAAGCAAATGACTTTAACAAAATAAAATAAATTCAATTTTGTTAATCGTGTTTTTCCTCTGATTCAAATGAGTTGCAATCCAGTTTGACAATTATCAGTATTTAGTTAGGCGAATGAAATTACATTCGCCTTTTCTAAAATAAATAACCAATGAAAAAACTATTCAGATTTTCTACTTCATTAATTGCAGTCTTCTTTTTAATAATTAAAGCAGATGCCCAAACGCTTTCACTCGAAAAAACTTACGAGATAACCGGAAAAGCCAATCGCGGATATTTAGGCAACATTAATATTGATGAAGCCAGTAATGTTATTGAACTTACTTATGTGACAAAGGCTACCGATACAAAAGCCAAGTTTGAAACTTATCAGTTCGATACAAAATTCAATTTCATAAAAGTAACGGCCGATGAAATTGAATTTGAAAAAGCAAGTGTGAAGTACACCTGGTTTAAATTCAAGGGGGAAAATTATACGGTTGAAGCTGTTTCGGTTGAAGGAAATTTAATGGGAACATTAGTGTTGAAACGCAAACAAATTACTTACAAATGGAATTGGTGGTGGGGCGGATATGACAAGTATGTAAAACTGTTGGAGAAACTGAAACCAAAATCTGATGAAGGAAATAAATATTTTGTTTATTCAAAAGCAGAGAATGATGTTACAGGAGATGTTGTGGTATTAGTAGGAGAGAAGGCCAAAATTCAAAAAGGTTCTGATCCGTTTTTGTACATGAAAAAATTCCACTTCTTAAGAATCACAAAGGATTTGGATATTGTACAGGATAGTCCGTTTGATTTTGAAAATCCACAGGTAATTGTAAAATCACAATTGATTGCCGGCGAAGGCGCAGATGATGAAGACGAAGATGCATCGGCAAGTAATCTCGGAATTCTGTTTGCACCTGGTGGTGGTGCTGGCTTCAGTAAAGCTGCTGATGCTGATGCAAAGCATTACACATTTGTAAGTTGTAATCCAACAGGAATTATTGATACTAAAGTAAGTTTCACTTCGGGCATGTCTGTTTGGGGAGTGAATGCAATGGTTAATATTCAGGGTAGCGTTGTCATTTTTGGTCCTTCAAAAGGTGACGAAAAATATTTTAATCAGGTGATGACTGCCGGCATTGATCCTGAAAGTTTAAAGTGGGATCATTTTCAGATTATGAAAATCAGCGGACCACAGGTTGCCTGGATCAATGCAGTTTCCATTGATGAATTTGAAAATAAACTGCAAACACCTCCATCACAAAAAAAATCGCCTGCTTATAGAGGAAAGAAATTTGCTTTTGCAAATGTTTCGTACACCACCTCGGGCGACATATTTATTATGGGACAAAATTTTTCATTGAACCAGGATAAAGTTCGCAAGTATGAAGATCCGCTCATGTTTCAGTTTGATAATGCCGGAAGATTAAAAGCACAATTCGGCGTGCACCGTGATGAGAATAATAAGTATGCTGAAATGGCTCCGTGCCCGATGCAACTGATTGAAACCAGTGACGGTAAGAGCGCTTACTGGCTAATTGGTGAAATAAAAGGAATGAGAACTGAAACAGAATTGGGCGCATCGAAATATAAAGTGTTGATGTATCCTGCGGTTGCAAAAATTAATGTTGGTGGTGCCACCATTGGCGACTTTGCGCAATTCGGTCAAGACACTTACTATTTGAATAATCGTTTTATGTTTTTACCGATTGACGAGAAAAATTCCATTGTGTTTTTTGGTGAAACTAAAAACGGAAGAACACTTTGGTTTGGAAAAATGCCAACCTCAAATTAGTCTGACTTAAATAATTTTTATCAAGGGCAGCAGAAATTTTCTGCTGCCTTTTTTTTGTCAGAAATTAATTATTCATGTGTTAAATGCATCTGTTATTTTTCAGAACTGATTTTTTAACTGCAAAATATTTTCTCCATGATTAATATTCTTCCGCTTCACATTTCAGTTATTTTCCTTTTAACTGTTACAGCAACCTTGCTTTTATTTTTTGTCACTTTAAAAAATTCAACAAACAAAAAAATAAAAGCGAATTCAACTCTGATAATAATTGGATTTGTTGGTTGGATGATTTTGCAAAGTATAATTTCCTTCAGCGGATTTTATGTTGACACACATTCACTCCCACCGAAATTTATTCTTGCTATTGCACCGCCGTTTCTTCTGATTGGAATTTTATTCGCAACTACTTCAGGAAGAAAATTCATTGATAGTTTGCCTTTAAAAAATATCACTTACACCAATACAGTTCGCATTCCGGTTGAGTTGGTTTTGTATGCTTTATTTTTCTGCAACACCATCCCTCAACTCATGACTTTTGAAGGGCGCAACTTTGATATTCTTGCCGGCATCACATCACCATTGATTGCTTATTTCGGCTTTACAAAAAGGATGATTGAAAGGAAGTGGATTTTACTC
>JAHEZG010000215.1:0-5444 GCA_023251195.1 Chitinophagaceae bacterium
ACATTTATAATTCGTTAAAAGAAAGTTTGCGTAAACAGTTTTATGAATTGCGTCAGGAAGATTTTACAAAACCTGAAAACGGTAAGGGCTGACGAATAAAATTTTAATCAGTCAATTCTTCATTCAACTATAAAATCAAAAGCCCTGCGGTTTTCATCCGAGGGCTTTTGTGTTTTCTGAACTTAAGTAGTCAACAAAGTTGTCAGCACTTATTTAGGTTTATCTTTTTTATTTCCGTGCTGATTGCCGCCCTGCATTTTGGGTTGCTGGTTTTGCTTCGGCTGATTGTTCATTTTTGGCGGTGGTGCCTGTTGCTGTTGTTGTTGCTGTTGTTGTTGCGGTTGTTGTTGTTTTTGTTGCGGTGCCATTTGTTTCGGTGGCGGATTATTAGGAACTTGTTGCTGCGTAGTCTGGTTATTCATTGTGCCTTGCTGATTTTGCTTTGGCTCCGGATTCACATTTTGTTTTGGCGCTTCCTGCTTCGGCACATTATTATTTTGTTTTTGCGGAGCAGTTTGCTTCGGCGCAACCGGATTGGGCTGCGGATTATTTTGCTTCGGTGTTACACTTTGCTTCGGCGTTGTTTGATTGGGCGCACCTTGTTTCGGTGTTACACTTTGCTTCGGCGTTGTTTGATTTGGCGCACCTTGTTTCGGTGTTACACTTTGCTTTGGCGTTGTTTGATTTGGCGCACCTTGTTTCGGTGTTACACTTTGCTTCGGTGCAGTTTGATTGGGCGCCCCTTGCTTCGGAGTAGTTTGGTTTGACGAGTTTTTATTCGGAGCAGTTTTCACATTCGGATTCGGAGCAGTTTTATTAGGTGTGGTCTGCTTCGGTGAAACCTTGTCAGGCGCAGTTTTATTACCATTCACATTTCCGTTTTGTTTTGGCTGCACAATCGGCTGCTTTGCATTTTCAAATTTCTTTGGAGCCGGTTTTTCACCCGGAGTGTTACCCGATGCTGTTACAGCAGGGCGGTAAAGTGTTACAGCATTTCCCTGCACTTCTGATTTGCCGGGCTTTGTGTTATTGTTCACCTTGTAAACAGGCACTTTTATTTTTGTTTCCTTTTCTATTTCACTCACACGCGGTCCGGTGATGTAAGTGGTGTTATTGTTTATGTATGTGTTTTGCACCACTGTTGTATTGGTAAAAATATTTTCGACATGCGGACCATAGTAGTGATTGTGCCATCCCTGATCAAACACATATCCTTGATTTACAAAAATCCATTGATTATATGGAGGATTGTAGTTCCACCATTCACCGGGGCCATAACCCGGACCTAAAGGAGTCCATCCATAATAACCACCGCCTTGTCGCCAGTTCACCCATGCAGGTCCCCACTCACGACCGGGTATCCATACCCAACCATAAAATGGATCATACACCCAGCGACCATAATGGAAAGGTGCCCAACCCCATGAGTAATTTGATACCCATGTGCTGCCATAAGTAGTCATTACCCAGTATCCGTCGCTGTAATACGGACGGAAGTCATTACCTAATCCCGGTTGCCACACATATCCGTACTGATCATCATTAATCCAGTTGCCATAAGGAGAAAGATCATCGTAAAAAACCTGGAAAGAAATACTTACGCCCAGTTGAGCAAAAGATTTATCAGGTGCAGAAATCAACCAAAGGCAAAAGCAAATTGCAAATGCTGATAAAGCAGATTTCATTTTAATCGTTTTCATGATTTTTTAATTTTAATTATAACTACAGCTACTCTGGTTCAAAAACATGCTAATCCATTAATTGAAAAATGATTTACTATCAGCATTAATTTTGGAATACCTCCAACAGATTATGACATACATAAACTAAAAAAGTAAAGCCGCTCACCTTCAGAGATGCTTTGCCATCACAACCTTGTAATCACATCACCAGAAAAAAATTATTCGTTCGGAACATTGAAGTCCAAGAATGGAGGCTTGGCATTTATTTGCATTCTTTCGCTTTCGTCAATTGAGGCATCAGTTAACCTGGATCGCTTGCTATCCATCCAGAAACGATAGACAGAAAAATCTCCATTGCCATAGATGAAGAAAAACAACAACAGGCAAAGTGTAACAGCCGACAATAAAAATTCTCCAATACCTGAATTTGCAAAATTTACATTCACATAGACAGTGGCAATTGTTACAATAGGAATAAGCACTGCACTTGATAGCCGGGTCATTAAACCCAGCAGAATGAAAAAGCCAAAGTATAAATGAATGCCTGCAAGTATCTGCACAATCACAATATTGGAAAACCCGAATTCAACCTGCATGGTTTGAACCATTCCTGCCATGTCGAATAGAAATTCAAAACCCTTTACAAGGATAATTAATCCAAGAACTATTCGTAAACAATCTGTAAGACCGGAGCGAAACTTCGCGCTCCATAAATCTAATTGTTGAGTGAGTTTCATTTGAAAAAATTTAGTTGATTAATATTGATTCACATGCTTTGTGCCAAAAGCTGTTCAGGCAAAACCCTGTTGCCCCGATATGTAATGATCGAGGTTGTTAATAATGTATTGTTGTTCAGTGATAATTGATTTCACCACATCACCAATAGAAACAATTCCAATGACAGCCCCATTTCTAGTAACCGGAAGATGACGGACAAATTTATTGGTCATCAGATTCATGCACGCTTCCACATCGGTATCTTCTGTAACAGTTAAAGGATTCGGATGCATGACATCCGCTATCAATGTCTCTTTTGAAAATTTTCCTTTCAATATCACTTTGCGCGCATAATCTCGTTCGGTAAATATTCCAATCAATGCATTTTCCGAAATCACTAACAGGGACCCCAGATTTTTATCAGCCATTAATTTAAGTGCATCGTAAACGGTACTGTCGAAACTAACTGAGTAAACAGTTCTGTCTTTCTGATTTAAAACATCTCGGACTTTCATGGGGTTAAGGGTTTTTAATGATTAAAAAAAAATCCAAAAAACTAATCGTTTTTAAGCTAGGTTTTTCTCCTATCGCATTAACAACAATATTTTCTACAAAACTTTATTAAGGTTAAATATTCGGTACTAGAAATTGATTGCACAAATCACCTGCCATTCAATTTCTGTTTTCTTTTCATTGCAACAGTTTGAATTTCTTTTTCCATTAGATGGAATAAATTTCCTGATAATGGAAAATCATTCACACTTTTTTAATGAAGCAAATACTATTTCAGTTTATAAATCAGTGAAATTCAATTTAAGGAAATGATTTTTTGGGAAGCAATTTATTGGCATAAGGTTGATTAGATACCCTGCATCAAATCAATTTTTTAAAACCAAATTTTTTTAAAGCCATGAAAAATCAAGTTAAACAGCACCCGCTTACTGAAGATTACGGCGGAACAGAAAGAAAAGATGTAACAGTTGTAAAACAAAAAAATGGTTGGATCATTCTTTTGGTTCTTACCACCATTCTGTTTTTAGGAACAAGTATTTATCTTTTTTCAGATCATATAAAGCAAGTTAAAACCGCTGAAACATTAACAACTAAAGTTACTGAATCAGAAGGACGCTATACTGATCTGGATACAAAGTACACTGCCGCTCTTGCCGAAATAGAATCTTATAAAGGAAAGAATGCAGAGATGGATAGCATGCTTGCAGAGAAAGAAAAAAGTATTCAAGGATTGCAGGCATCGTTGAATAAAGAAAGAAAGCACGGACAAATAAGTGAGTCTGATTACAAAAAACATTTAGACGAACTGAATGGTGTGGTTGCTGAACTGAATGCAAAAATTGAAACTTTGCAAAAAGAAAATTTAGTTATTACTGCGCAGCGCGATTCATTGGGAAAAGACATTGGTATGAAAGTAAATACTATTACTGATTTGCAAACCAGCAATACATCTTTAACAAAGAAAGTAACTATTGCTTCGCTTATTATTCCTCAGGATATTGTTGTTGCCGGAAGCAGATTCCGCTCAAATGGTAAAGAACTGGTAACTAATAAAGCGCAGAAAGCGCAGCAAATAAAATTGTGTTTCAAAGCACCTGAAAACAAAGTTGCAGATCCCGGTAAGAAAGTATTTCTCATTCGCCTGATAAGCCCGCAGTTTACCGTGTTGTCAGTTACCGATGAGGGTTCCGGTCAGTTCAATGATGCAAACACAAATCAGGTAATGCTGTACACGACTTCAGCAACTATTGATTACGACAATCAGCCAAAAGATGTTTGTGTTCATTGGAATCAGAAAGAACCTTTCACCGAAGGAAAATACACAGCTGAAATTTATCAGGATGGTTACCTAGTAGGAAAACAAAATTTTGAAATGAAATAAGGGGTGGTGTTTGACCGTAAAGTCAGGAATGAATTGTGAATATTCAAATTTATATCGGACTTTACAAAACCGGCAGGAAAGCAAAAACTTTTCTGCCGTTTTTTTTTCTTAAACATTTTGTTGAACACAGAACTATTTCAATATTCCATTTTTTTATTTCAGAAAATATTTTAGTGTATAAATAAATCAGCAAACAGATTTTTATTAGGAATAGAATCAGATTTTAAATCTATGAAAGAATGAAAAACATTCTGTTACAACGATTCTAAAAATTTAATAATTGCTTTTTGATTTTCGTCGGTAAGATGATCGAATGAATTTTTTCTTGCTGTTGCTTCGCCTCCATGCATTTCAATTGCCTCCTGAATGCTGTGTGCACGCCCGTCATGTAAAAGATAATACGCTCCATCCTGTGAAAGTGGCGCGAGACCTAAACCCCATAGCGGCGGCGTGCGCCATTCATAAGTTTTTGCATTGCCTTCGGTATAGCCATCATCCAACCCGCTTCCCATATCGTGCAAAAGCAGATCTGTATATGGATGAAAATTCTGGAAGCTCAGACTTTCACACGAAGAATATCCGGTGGTGAGTGTTTCCTTGTGACAACCTGTGCATCCAATGCCGGTGAATAATTCTTTTCCGCGCTTAACTTCTGCATCATCCGGATTCCGCTGTGTTGGTGTCTTGATTGTTTGCAGATAAAAAACAAGTTTCTGAATATCCTCATTTGAAATTTCAGCTGTAACACTTTGATGGGTGTAAGTATCTATGGGTTCAAACTCTGAAACAATACCGATATCCTGATTGAGTGCTCTGCAAACCTGCTCAAAAATATTATACACACTTGCCTTTTTGCCAATTCTGCAAATGTACTTTCCTTGTTGCTCCACTGCTCCATTCAAGGGTGTTATGTAGGAGGGAATTAAATTCCAATCCGGCACTCCGGAAATTCCATCGCCATCAATGTCGTATGGATCTGCCATTGACAGTATTGTTTGATCGGGCACCAATTCAAGATAACCCATATCTGCCACTGCCGGAGCGAGCAGGTCTGTAAATGGTGCACCTGCAGGAATAGTTTCCGGTGTAAATCCATTGATACATTGATTTTGTAATTGCGGGGCGCCCATTTCTAAAAAATGATTGCCACT
>JAHEZG010000215.1:5454-6771 GCA_023251195.1 Chitinophagaceae bacterium
TGCTATCGCATTGTCCGAACCGTGTAACAAGAAAACTTAGTTTACCCTTGCCATCTGATTCATGACAGTTGCCGCACTTTTGCGCGACGAATAACGGACCGAGTCCATTGTCGGAATTAAAAGTCCGATCGTTAAATATTGCATCGCCTGCATCATGTTTTTTTCTTTCTGTTTTTGACAAAGTAGGAATTGGTCCATCAAGCGTATTCGGATCACCAAAAACGATTGGATGTTCATGCTGGCAGGATGCGATGATTATAATTAATGCCGGAATCAAAATGTAAAAAACTTTCATCGTAATTTGACAGGAAGCGATTTAGTTATGCATTCTTAACTATGATGAACAGTTTTTATCTTGAAACTTTTTCAGCATTTAAAAAGTATCACCAATAATTTTGCCATTGCATCAGCAATGTTTTCTGAATCTTTATTGATAAAAACTGTAGAAGTCAGAGGAAATTTTTCTACTCACTACACAAAAACTGTGAATAAAATATTTACTTCGAAAAAATATTTCACCGAAAGGTGTTGCTTTATAATTTCAAAATATTATTTCGATTTCAACAATTCCCGCTCTACTGATTTCACTTTATTACTGCTATGTGCAATGGCTCTTATTAATTCTGATTCGGAAACACTGAATTTATTTTTCCAATATTCCACTTCCTCATCATCACTGATTCTTATGCGATCGTGATAACGGAAATTAGATTTTGTTTTATGCCTTCTCATAAAAATGCTTTTTAATAATATTTCTCAAAATCAATACCGTTGCATTTTTTAAAAAAATTACAATAAAGAGTGTGGAATTTAATTCCATGAATTTGCTTTTCTCTTTCGGTTATTAAAAAAAAATCCCCCTGACAACTGAATGTCAGGGGGATTTTTTCAATTACTGATTTTGAAATTTATTGAATCTTAACTATGTGTTGAACAGTAGTTCCTTTATCAGTAATTAAACGGCAGAGATATACCCCGGCAGCCAACTCACTGGAGTTGAAACTGAACGCGTAGTCTTTACCTGATTTAACTTCTCCCTGATAAATCACTGCAATCCGTACACCTGTTACATCAGTAACTTCCAAAGTAGCATTCGCATCTAACGATGATTGGAATGACATTGTGGTTAGTGCATTGAACGGATTTGGATAAATGCTCAGATGGAGAGCATTCGCTCCTGCATTCAATGGCATTTCGAGTTTCACAGCGCCATCACCAGGCAGACATGCAATTGTTACAGTGGCGGTTGTGTTACAACCTAATGCGTCAGTTACTGTAACAGTATAATCACCTCCGCAAAGATCAAATGCAGAATTG
>JAHEZG010000216.1 GCA_023251195.1 Chitinophagaceae bacterium
TTCCATTAGTATTTTTTACTGCTGTAAGTTTTTCGCTTGCCGGAGTCAGCAACGGCGAATTCATGAGCACCACTGAGCCAAGACCACCATTCAAACTCATATCAACAATTGAATAATTAATGCCATGAGAAAATGCACCATAGTCAGCCGTAAAAACATAATAACGATTATTATTTCCGGGGTCGGGAACTATTAATGCAGACTGCGAAGTGGAATTATGACCATACAATCCGGTATCCATTGTATCACTGTTTGCATCGTAAACCGTAACACCATCGGTTGAAAACAAGAGTGCACCGCTTGCATTGCAAATACTTGCTGAGCCTTCAGAAGTATGAACAGGACCATTAATGGCAACCGCTGTTCCTGAATTAAAATCTATTCCGGCATTGTTTCCAAAGTGCCAGATGTTTCCTTCACCCTGCGCCATTGAAAACATGGGCGCGATGAATAATAAAAAGAATAATTTAAGGCAATGCAATGAATGAGTTTTTGTAAAAGCGAAGCTAATTATTTCGATTTGATAATTTGGTGATTTGATAATTTGATGATAGAGAATATAACGCGCTCAGATTTTTCACTTTTCACTTTTAGTTTTTCACTCGCACTAATGGACCATCACAAATTTCTTCACCACAGTTGCATCTCGTTACGACTCTCCCGCGCCCACTAAACAAATGAGTCAGCTATTTCCACCCTCCCTTCATTTGGAGTTTAAATAAATTGAATCACTGAGATAGAAATGAAGGGAGGGAGAAAAATAAAATTCAGAGTGAATAGAAAACTCAATTGTATATCTCAACTCCCTCTCTGCTTTCCGATTTAACGCTGAATAAATATCAGACTCTGAAAGGAGAGAGGGTGGAATGTGTAAACGCTGAATGTTAGTTGTGCGTGGGTGAGTCCCACCGAAAGAGCCGCCCTAATGCACCACCACAAATTTCTTCACCACTGTTATTCCCGATGATGAAACGAGTTTAATAAAATATATTCCTTCACTGTATTTGCATACATCAACCGAGTAGGGGACAGTGGTCAGGTGAAAGTGGACAGTAATTATCCTTCCTAAAATATCAGTGATCTGAATTTCATGCGAAGCCAACTGACCACTGACTACTGTCACCTGACCACTCGCCGGATTCGGATAAATTTCAAAATCAGCAATTGTTGTGAGCACTTTTATGCCAACAAATTTAATATTGAATGTTTCGGTGCATCCTATTGCATCAGTTACAGTAACTGTATATGATCCACTGCTCATGCCGGTAATAAATGAACTGGTTGCACCTGTTGACCATTCATAACTATACGGTGAAATTCCGCCTGATGCATTCGCAAAAATGGTATCGGCATTTGCACTTTGTGTAAGCGTCACATTTAAAACCGGGGGCTCTGTAACAGTTGTTGTTAATGTATCCTCACAACCTGCATTATCAGTTATGGTAAGTGAATAAATACCCGCATCAAGCCCCGATAAATCTTCGGTTGTAGATCCGTTGCTCCAGCTATAAATAAAGGGAGCGTTTCCGCCTCCGGTTGTAATATCTATGCTTCCTGTATTTCCATTGTTACAGGCATTATCTGTTACATCGGCAATCGAATTCAGCGAGCAGGAAACTTCAAAATAACCATCAATAAAATTTGTTAAACCATGCCGAGCTTCTGTACCCGCGAGCAGCACGAAACCGGAATCAACATAGTTACAAGCAGCATCGGCAAGGTTTGGATTGTTTATTACACCCAAAGTATTTTCCATGTACTTCGAACAATATATTTTTCCATCTGGCGCAACCTGCAGTGCTGCGTGCCGGGTGCCGGATCCTTCGTAAACAGTGTATGGAAAATTCTGAAAGTTGGCTAAGGTTAAATCGTACTGTTGAATATTAATGGTGCTGCCTATCCAGATGCTGACATACAATTTTGAATTATCAGGAGAAAAAGAAATTCCATATTCCTGCAGATTGTTTGGAATGGGAATGCAATTGGAAATAATTCCTGTGCCTGCATCAAAATCAAAAAGCTCTATCGGATCGCCTGTAACAAAATACCTGGCAGCGGCTAATTTCTCTCCGTTGGGAGAACATTTTAAATATCCGATGGTGTTATAAGTGCCGTTGATGGGTAACCCGATTGAAGTTATTATCGGTGTTCCGATTCCCGATGCTGTTACCGGATAAACATAAAATTCGGCAGAGGGGTATGCATGTACTATCACCCAGTAATCTGTTCCGTTTGTGTTATGCACGGCTGTTATTTTTTCGCAGGCAGGTGTCAGCAATGGATTATTTATACTCACCAATCCGCCAAGCCCGCCATTCAAACTCATATTCACCACCGAATAACAAATGCCATTTACACCGGCCACATCATCGGCTGTGAAAATATAATAGTTGGTATTGCTTCCCGGGAAAGGCACAATCACACCTGACTGCGTGGATGAAAAATTTCCGAATAACCCTGTACCCATTGTGTCGCCCAACGAATTGTAAACCGTATCGCCATCAGTGGAGAACAATACATTGCCGGCATTATTGCAAATGACCGAACAACCTTCGTTCGTCAATAACGGACCATTAATGGCAACCGGAGTTCCGGAGTTAAAATCAATACCGGCATGATCGCCAAAGTACCATATGTTTCCCTGATTCTGAGCGAAACAGAAAGTTGATGTAACAGTTAACAGCAGGAGAAAAAATAATTTTCGCATCGTTTTACTTTTTGTGCGAACGAAGCTAACAATTAGTAATTGATAATTTATAATGGATAATTGAAAATTGACAATTGAGAATTGACAATTGATTTTGAGTTGATGTGCTGAATTGAAAATTGTGAATACAGCGCGCTCTCATTTTTTACTTTTAATTTTTAACTCACACTAATGCACCACCACAAATTTCTTCACCACAGTTGCATCTCGTTACGACTCTCCCGCGCCCACTAAACAAATAAGTAAAATATTTCCACCCTCCCTTCATTTGGAGTTTAAATAAATTGAATCACTGAGATAGAAATGAAGGGAGGGAGAAAAATAAAATTCGGAGTGAATAGAAAACTCAATTGTATATCTCAACTCCCTCTCTGCTTTCCGATTTAACACTGAATGATTTTATAACTCTGAAAGGAGAGAGGGTGGAATGTATAAACGCTGACTGTTAGTTGAGCGTGGGAGAGTCTGCACAATAGACTCGTATTAATGCACCACTACAAATTTATTCACCACTGTTACACCGCGTGAAGACTCTCCCGCGCCAGCTAAACAAGTGAATCAACTATTTCCACCCTCCCTTCATTTGGAGTTTAAATAAATTGAATCACTGAGATAGAAATGAAGGGAGGGAGAAAAATAAAATTCGGAGTGAATAGAAAACTCAATTGTTTAAATCAACTCCCTCTCTGCTTTCCGATTTAACGCTGAATGATTTTATAACTCTGAAAGGAGAGAGGGTGGAATGTATAAACGCTGACTGTTAGTTGTGCGTGGGAGAGTCTGCACAATAGACTCGTATTAATGCACCACCACAAATTTCTGCACCACTGTTATACCGCGTGATGAAACAAGTTTAATAAAATAAATTCCTTCGCTGTAGTTGCTTACATCGAGGTGGTTGGAAGTTGGAAGCTGGTGGCGGGAAGTTTGAATGACTCTTCCTAAAATATCAATTACAGAAATAGTAGCATCAAACAATTTTTCACTCTTCACTATTAGTTCTTCACTCGCAGGATTCGGATAGATTTCGAAATCAGTATCTCCATCAACAGTTGAAACCGCATCAATAGTTAAAGTCGCCACAGCCGTGCAGTTATTAATATCGCTGACTGTTACAGTATAAGTGCCGTTGATGGCGCTGTCAATAAAAGCGGTTGTTGCATTGGTGCTCCAGAGATAATGATAGGAGGGAGTGCCGCCTGTTATACTACAAAAAACAGTATCAGCAACAGTGGTAAGCGAAGCAATAACTTGATTTGGTGCTGTTATAACAACAGTATCACTTGCCGTGCAGCCACCGGCATCGCTCACTGTTACACTATAAGTTCCGGCGGTTAAGTTGTTGAGGTCTTCTGTTGTTGCACCTGTGCTCCACTCATAATTGTTTGGCGACAGCCCGTTTAAAACTGTTACATTAATAAAGCCGTTGGTATCGTCGTGGCATTTAAGATTATTGAAAGAAGTATTGTTTACCTGCAAATCATTTATCTGAACAATTGTAATTGGTGGATCAGAAACAATGCACCCGACACTATCTGTAACTGTTACAGTATAGGTTCCTGCATTTAAATTGTTGAGGTCTTGGGTAGTTGCGCCATTGCTCCATTGATAGGTGTAAGAACCGGTGCCTCCAATCGGAGCAATGTCAATTGCGCCGGCTTGTGTATTTATACAATTAAGAGTATCGGTGAATGAATTGACGGAATAATTTGGAAAGGAAGGTAATGAAAGATGTATTGTATCAAAAAAAGAAACTCCGTTACAATTTGTAGCTGTAACAGAATAATATCCTGAATCAGTAACTTGAATATTTTCGAAAGTGCTTCCGTTATTCCATAAATAACTCGCAAATCCTAAACCTGCATGTAATGTTAGTGTCGAATTATTTTCACACAATAATAAATCGGGACCAAGATTAACGACATCATATCCAGAAGAAAAATAACTATCAATGAAATTAGGTAACCCTAACCAAGCTTGTGTTCCTGCGATAAGATTAAAACCATTTTCAATATAGTTACAGGAAGAGCCGGGAAGATTTGGAAAATTAATAACATCAAGAGGATACTGATTTCCTTTCACGCAATAAATTTTTCCATCTGGTGCTAATTGAAGAGCACCATGCTGATAATTTGTGTTTTGCAAAACAACATAAGGGAAATTTTCAAAATTTGGTTGAGTTAAATCGTATTGAAGGATTTGATTTCCTGTTAGGTTCCAATAACTAATGTATAATTTTGTATCGTCAGGTGAAAATGAGACTCCATAGGCAAGTCCGGTACTTGGTATTGGTGTATAATTATATAATGCTCCGGTGGTTGCATCGAAATTAAATAACTCAATCGGATCGCTGATACTATTATTTCTCGCTGCTACTATCAAATTTCCATTTAACGAGAATTTTAGATATCCAATTGAATTATATATTCCATTAATTGGTAAACCAATTGCTGTGATGGTAGGAGTTCCAACTCCTAAAGAAGTTATTGGAAATGAATAAAACTCGTTTGAAGGATAAGCATGAACAACTACCCAATAGTCGATACCATTTGAATTTCTTACTGCAGTTAATTTTTCGCAAGCAGAATTAAGAAGTGGAGTATTGATACTTACCAAACCCCCAAAGCCACTATTCAATGTCATATCAACCAATGAATATTGAATACCCGCATTTCCAGAAAGTTCATCGGAAGTAAATATGTAATATTTACTGCAATTCTCTGGAACTGGAACAATAAGTGCTGCTTGCGTTGAAGAATAATGACCGTGTAAACCTATTCCCATTGTATCCCCTAATGAATTATAAACTGTTCTACCATCAGTTGAAAAAAGTAAATTACCAGAAGCATCACATATGGTTGAAGTTCCTTCCAAAGTAACAATTGGGCTATAAATTGAAACTGGGCTTCCTGAATTAAAATCAATACCCGCATTAAACCCAAAATGCCAAATATTTCCTTCCCCCTGCCCTAAACAAAAAACAGGTGCACTAAGTATCAAAACAACAAAAAACAGTTTGCGCAAAGCTTGAGTGGTTGTGAGAGCGAATTTAGCAATTGATAATTGATAATAGATAATTGATACTTAAAAATTTGCTCGTGCAATAATTTGATGATTATAAATGAAGCAAATGTTGACCAAAAGAAAATAAGATGAAATATTACTGCTGTGATATTTTGCTGAAGAATGTTTCACGATAGAAATTCTGAAAAGAAAAAAGTAGCTAATCAAGATAAAATATTTTTCTTTGATTATCTGTTCCACACACTTACTATTGCGCACGCAATTTTGGCTTCCACTGAGTTGTATAAAGAAACTGAAAGAAATTTCTCTGCACAGTTGTTGATGTGAGAAATAATTCTATTTTTGCGTTCCCAAATTTTAACCTTACTAATAAATCGTCTGAATCCGTGCAAATTACCAAGAAAAGAAAGGCCGTTAATGCCAAAGCGAAAGACGGTGTTCAATATACTTTAGAACAAGCATCTTCATTGATAAAAGAAGTATCAACTCCAAAGTTTGATGCTTCAATTGATTTACACATTCGCCTCGGAATTGATCCGCGTAAAGCTGATCAGAGTATTCGCGGAACTGTTGCCTTGCCTCATGGTACAGGTAAAACAAAAAGAGTATTAGTGCTTTGCAATCCCGATAAAGAAGCCGAAGCATTAGGTGCCGGAGCTGATTACGCAGGTTTAGCTGAGTATGTTGAAAAAGTAGAAAAAGGCTGGACTGATATTGATGTGATTATTGCAACCCCATCAGTGATGCCTAAGATTGCGAAGCTTGGAAAAATTCTTGGTCCCCGTAATTTAATGCCGAATCCTAAATCAGGAACAGTAACTGAAAATGTTGCTGACGCTGTTAAAGAAGTAAAAGGTGGAAAAATTTCTTTCCGTGTTGACAAGCAGGGAATCATTCACGCCTCTATTGGTCGTGTTTCATTTACCAAAGAAAAAATAAACGAAAACGCTCACGAGTTAATAAACATAGTGATTAAGATGAAACCATCTTCAGCTAAAGGACAATACCTGAAGTCTGTTACATTGG
>JAHEZG010000217.1:0-4704 GCA_023251195.1 Chitinophagaceae bacterium
GGTGCTGTGTTTATTGAAAAATATGTTGCGGCTCCGCGTCACATTGAAATACAAGTGCTCGGCGATCAGTATGGAAATGTGGTTTATATTTTTGAGCGCGAATGTTCCGTGCAGCGCCGTCATCAAAAGTTGGTGGAAGAAGCGCCGAGTTCTGTTCTTACCCCTGAATTGCGCGAACGAATGGGAAAGAGCGCAGTTGATGCAGCGAAAGCATGTGGCTATTATAATGCTGGCACAGTTGAATTTTTAGTAGATGATAAACTGAATTATTATTTCTTAGAAATGAATACACGATTGCACGTGGAGCATCCTGTAACGGAATTAATTTCTGGAATTGATTGAGTAAAGGAGCAAATCAAAATTGCGCGTGGCGAAAAACTTTCGTTCACACAAAGTGATTTGAAAATTCGTGGTCATGCCATTGAGTTGCGTGTGTGTGCTGAAGACCCGATGAATAATTTTTTACCCGACATTGGAAAACTGGAAAGATATGAGCGACCGCAAGGTGCCGGTGTTCGTGTGGACGATGGAATGGAAGAAGGACAAGAGATTCCGATTTACTACGACCCTATGATTGCGAAACTGATTGCTTATGGTAAAGACAGAACCGAAGCGATTGAGAGATTGACGCGCGCCATTGATGAATATAAAATTTCGGGAGTGGCTACTACCCTATCCTTTGGCAAGTGGGTAATTAATCATCCTGATTTTGTGAGTGGAAAATTTGATACTTCATTCATTACAAAAAATTTCACCGCTGATATTGATTTGGATGAGATGAACAAGGATGAAAAAATAATTGCGGCTTTGTTTGCTACTTCTTACGGGAATAAAAAAACTGCTCCGGAAAAATCTGCTTTGCAGCAACGCTCTTCAAATAATTTTTCGAACTGGAAGAAGAACAGAAGCGAGTAGGCATCTTACCACGGAGATACATAGAACACAGAGAAACACGGATATTATTTTTTCTTCAAAAAAACTCCTCTTCGCCCAGCTTCTTCCAGCATAAACTGATACGCTTCTTCATAATTGTTGTTGAGTTTGCCATCCAATATAGCTTCGCGTATTGCATCTTTTATTTCTCCCACTTCTCTTCCTGGTTTTAAATCGAAAGCTTCCATAATAATGGCACCATCAATCGGTGGTTGAAAATTGCGAAGGTTGTCTTTCTCTTCCACCTCCTTCATTTTAATCTGCACCAGCTCGAAGTTGCGCAAAAAGCGGATTACCTTTTTTTCATTCTTACTTGTGATATCTGCCTTGCATAATTTCATTAAGTCATCCACATCTTCTCCGGCTTCAAACATTAACCGGCGAATCGCAGCATCGGTTACTTGCTCTTTTGATAAACTGATTGGGCGCAGGTGTAACAGAACTAATTTCTCCACATACTTCATCTTCTCATTCAACGGCAATTTAAACCGGCGGAATATTTTTGAAACCATCCTCGCTCCTACTGCATCATGCCCATGAAAAGTCCAGCCGGTTCCGGCTTCAAATCTTTTTGTAACCGGTTTTGCAATGTCGTGTAACACTGCTGACCATCGCAACCACAGGTTTTCGCTCTTCAAACAAACATTGTCTATCACCTGCAGCGTGTGATAAAAATTATCCTTGTGTCCCTTGCCTTCCTTCATTTCGGTTCCGGCGAGCGCCACAAACTCCGGAAAAATAATTTGCATGATTCCGGTTTTGTAAAGAAGGTCTAAACCAACTGATGGTTTTTGCGACAATAAAATTTTATTGAACTCATCAGTAATTCTTTCTGCACTTATAATTTTTATGCGGGCACAATTATCAATGATTGCCTGCAAAGTTTTTTCTTCAATCTGAAATTGCAATTGCGATGCAAACCGAATGGCGCGCATCATTCGCAGCGGATCATCACTGAAAGTTATGTTCGGGTCGAGTGGTGTTTTTAATATTCCGGCTGCTAAATCTTTCAATCCCGAAAAACGGTCAATCAAAATTCCTTCTTCTTCATTCAGCAATTCAAACGCAAGTGTGTTGATGGTAAAATCTCTTCTGCATAAATCATCTTCGAGTGTGCCGGTTTCCACCGCGGGGTTGCGTGAGTTTTCTGAATACGATTCTTTGCGTGCGCCAACAAATTCAACATCCATTTCCTGATATCTGAATTGCGCTGTGCCGAAGTGTTTGAAAATATTTACTGCAGGTTTTGGTTTAAACTGTTTTGATGTTTGTTCAGCGAATTCAATACCGTTTCCCACGCACATAAAATCCAGATCCTTGCACGGGCGATTTAAAATTTTATCGCGCACATATCCGCCAATTAAGTAAGCAGGCACTTTTAATTCCAATGCTGCGCGCGCAGTTTTTACAATGATTTCGTTTTCTTCATTGGAAAAACTGATTCCGGGTAGTTCTTTTATACTGAATAATTTCATTCGTGCGGTAAAGATAGAACGACCAACCGAAGCAGAAAGAAAAGCGCTAAGTCTTCGACAAGCTCAGACTGACAATACGCCTTGTCACTCTGAGCTTGTCGAAGAGCAGTACACATTCCATTCGTGAAAAAGAATCAAGCAGTTAACCACCTAAGCACCTACATTTACCAAACCATAAAATTTCACCAATGAAAATATTTTTTCTTTCGATTTTGATTTCATTCAGTTTCGTGAATTTTTCAACTGCGCAATCATTCAGTTTTGTTGATTCAAAAATTCAATACATTGCTCCAACCTGTAACGGGTTCGATGATTTTTATGTGCACATGCGCAACGAAAAAACCGATAGCTTAACCATGCAGTGGAAATCAATTGTTGATTCGCTTCAGTTTTGCTGGGATGGTAATTACTCGATCTGCGATAATTACAATTGCTACCTCGGTTTGCCAACTGATACTGAAACCATGACTATAATTGGAGTGGGCGATACCTGCTTTCTGAAACTGAGTAACAGTATGATGAGTCATTTTTCAGGCACCCCTACTGCTAAAATTTTAGTATGGGATAAGGATATGCCGGCAAATTTTGATACGGTTGTTTTTCATTTAACCATTTGCCCCGATTCGGCAACTTGTACTTATCTATCCGGCATTAATGCTCCGGCACAAAACAACCTGCTGCAATTATTTCCGAACCCGGCTACTAATGAAATTACTTTGACTGTTGCTGCTGCAAAAAATGCTTTTGCGCATGTGTATGATTTAAGCGGAAAAGAAATTATTGCGGTTCCTGTGAAAACCGGAAATAATAACATGAATATTGAATGGCTCGAAAGCGGAATTTATTTTATAAAAATAATTGACGGCAGCAACCAAATAGGTATACAGAAATTTATTAAGAATTAACGCTACGGAAATAATTATTAATTGTAAAAAAGTCATTAGCGATAATGACTTTTTTGTTGCATCAAAAATTTCATTATCAATTATCAATTGTCAATTACTCTCTCATAAACTTCACATTCCTAACCTCACTCTTTATTCGCACTTGCAACAAGTACATGCCTTGTGCATACGGAGTTGGTGCAGTAAAATGATTTTCTCCGGCACGGAGTGATATGCTTTTGTTGGAAACAAGTTGCCCCTGCATATTGTAAATAAGCAACTCTGCCGGTGTGCTGCGAGAGATTAAAACAGTAATCGCAATGTTATTTTCATTTAAGATACTCACTGTTAACTGATAACTGTTCACTGTTAACTGTTCACTGATTCCTGTAGCTGTATCCAACTGCTCGCAATTAATATTTACAATGTAGTGAAAAAACACACTTGTATCTTCATAGCAGCGCAGCGGACCTTCTGTGTTGTAATAATTAATTAATTGCGGCAGCATGCTACCAATGCCACCGATTAACTGCACATAACCATCATTACCAAAACTCCAACTATCAAGCGGAGTGCTCCAAACTCTTTTGCAGTTAGTGCCTTGTATGTTTAGTTGAGTGATGCTATCTACTACCACTCTGAAAGTGGTATCTGCTGCGGTTTGTGGTTGTGGTGTGTAGTAAGTAAGTGTATCTCCTGTGCTTACATTAAAATAATACAGCGGTACAAACCTACCACGATTACTGTTGTAATACATTACTCTGTTTGTATCGCCAACCACATACAGCGGTTGCAGTTGCGTTACAGTGCTGTCATGCTCGTGTTGCTCACCTGTTATTTTGCGGCAGTTGTAACCATAGTAGTTTGCTGTGTGCATTACAAAGGTGTCACTTGCTACATGGTAATATGTATAGGCATTGTTTGCTACTCCGGCATTATTATCTGAGCTATTGTACCACCAATTTGTACTCACTGGTGCAAAAGATGAAAAACTGTTGTCTACAAACTTGACAACATTTTTTGCAGGGACATAACCTGCTACTAAGTTAAAACTTCCTCCAAAAAATGCTGTGTCATTAAATACCGCACTTCTTAGCATTCCAAATGCAAAAGTGCACTGTATTTCTTCATTTATTTCTAAACTGTCTCCATCAAAAATTGCCAATCCAGCTATATTGCTAGTGTTGTAATCAGAAATGTTTCCTACAATAAAAACCTTGTTATGATAAACAACATTCCCTCCCCCGGCAGCAAGAATTTTGGGTGGGATAGGATTCCAATTGGCTCCATCATATTGTATCCAAGGATAAACTGGAACGCCATTTAAAGAATCAATATTATCCCCCCCCATAAGTTTATCCTGAAATCTGAAAATATTCTGAATACCAGGAATTGAGGCACCCCAAACAATC
>JAHEZG010000217.1:4714-6715 GCA_023251195.1 Chitinophagaceae bacterium
ATTAACCGGATGCCATGTTACACCATCATAATAACAGATATACTTGCAGGCAGGATCACCATTCATATCCGTAAAGGTTCCGCTTGCATATAAATATCCATTATAAAATTCGAGGTCAGTTACAGTTCCCGGGCTTGTTGTCGCACCAAGTAAAAGCGAATTACCATTGGGAGCAAGACTATATACACTTGATCCCCCGCCCCCTTCAGCATAATATATGGTGTCGTTTCTTGATACAACCGCATCCATTCCATCTGTTACATTGCACAGATTATAAAAGCAATTACTGAATGTCAAATTATCAGTTTCATAAACATCATAAGTTGAATAATTATACAACATACAAGAACCGGATTCAGTCAGTGTTCCGTTATAAACACTTTCAGAAGTTGGGAAATTAGTATCAGTCAACTCGTTATTATCATAACCAAACATTAAATGATTTCCTAAACTATCGCGGGTAAAAATCAAAAGTTGATTATTAATTGTATCTGATAACAAGAACCCGCAATTGCCCATAGTATCAATCTTCGGTTGAAACAATGGAATGAAATACTGTGCAGAAACGAATCCTGATGTTAAAACAAAAGCAAGAATGAAAATTATTTTCTTCATGGTCTGTTAACTATTATTTTGAAAAACTTGTCCGCTTCTCACTACCAAACTGAATCAGGTAAATTCCTTCAGCAATTTCAGCTTTTGTTGGTGTTCCATAATTGCATGATTCAACAAACTTAATACACTACGACTTTGCGAAGTGTTTTCACCTGCAAGTTTTTTCGGGAACACTGATAACTTGCTGTTGCATTGGTCTCGCCCGGTCTTTAGCTTAAGGCAAAAATGTAACGATTTGTATTCAATAATACTGATGGTTAAATTAAAGTCATTCACTACAATTTATTCTTCCTCCGCAACCTGATATTAATTAATTCAACACTAAGAGAAAATAACACAGCTACATAAATAAATGCTTTGTTAATGTGTATATCCAACCCTTCCATTATTAAAGTAAAACCAATCAGAATTAAAAATGCAAGGGCAAGCATTTGCAGAGTCGGATGTTTGTTAATCACATTACTGATAACTCCGCTGAACTGCATCATAATTAAAATGGAAATGATAACGGCAATAATCATAACTAAAATTAACTGGGTTAAACCAACAGCCGTTAAAATAGAGTCGAATGAAAAAACCATGTCAACCAATACAATTTGCATGATTACCGGCCAGAATTTGCTTTTGGCTTTTATTTCTTTTTCGGCATGTGCACCTTCTACTTTAGCATGAATTTCGGAAGTTGATTTTGCCAGCAGAAAAAAACCACCGATAATCAGTATCAAATCTTTTCCGCTGATGCCGGCACCATCGGCTGCATGCTCCACTCCCATGCTTTGCAAAAGCGATTCAATTGGCAGTGTGAATACAGGAGTGGTGAGTCCGATAATAATGGATAAAAAAAGTAACAGAATTATGCGCATAACCAGTGCAAGCGCTAAACCAACCAGCCTTGCTTTCCGTTGTTTTTCAACCGGAAGTTTACCGGCTACTATGGAAATGAAAATAATATTATCAACTCCAAGAACTATTTCAAGAAAAGTCAGTGTCAGCAAACTGATCCATGTACTGGCTTCGGAAAAAATATGGTATTCAAAATTCATGGCGCGAAAATAAAAGATTGAATCAAGTAAAAAACAAAAGCCATTCACCAGGGGCGAATGGCTTTTGAAAAAATGATAGCTGTGATTTATTAATTCAGTTTCTCCAGTTTAAAATTGCTGATTCCGGAAGGTGATTTTACTGATAAAAAGTAAACGCCTGCAGCCAGTATTTCAGCATTAATTACCCAATGATTTTTTGTTGAAGTATTTGCTGACCAAACAACTTCTCCCAAGGTATTAAACAATGTTAACGATTCAATTTGCTGCGCGCCTGAATAATTTAAAGTGAAATTATTCATTGTTGGATTAGGGAAAATCATCCAACCATCCGCATTAATTAAAT
>JAHEZG010000218.1 GCA_023251195.1 Chitinophagaceae bacterium
AAGTATTAACAGGATTTGCCGAAAAATTAACAACCGGCTGCGTTCCAGCACATACATAATTAATTAATTTGAGTGTGTCCTTACAACCTTGTGCATTCGTAATTATTAATCTCACACTAAAACAACCGGAAGTTATATAAGTGTGCGATGGGTTTTGCAATGTTGACTGAACCGTATTCGGATTTCCTGAATCACCAAAATTCCATTCCCATGAAGTTGGAAATCCAAAACTACCAGTGCTGTTAAATGTTACATCAAACGGTATGCACCCATGTGTTCCGCTCGCAACAAAACTTGCTATTGGACAATCTATGTGAACCAGACTATCCATTACCAATGTATCTGTACAACCTTGATTGGTTGTTACTACTAACGAAACAGGAAATACACCACATTGGTTATAATTTACATCGGGTGGACTTGCCAGGTTGGAAGACCCCGGTGTGCCACCCGGAAATAACCATTGGTAGGTTAATGGTCCGGCTCCGGTAGATGTGTTGGTGAAGTGCACATTGTTCATTGGCGGAGCGCAAATGTTTTGCAATCCACTAACTGTAAAATTGGCTGTTGGCGTTGCGCCCACTACCACCGTAGTACAATTGGTGGCAATGCAATTACCGGGGAAGGTCAATTCAACACAAACCTGATAGGTACCCGGGTTATTAAAGGTTATTAAATTATCAGAATTATTTGGTGTAGTTGATATTCCTCCAATCGCTGTCCAGATTACTGTTAGCGCTTGTGTATTCGGAGCAACAGCACAATAAACTGAAAGCGGTGCACAGCCGGTTAAATTATCAATGCTGAAATTGGCTGCATTTGATCCAATGATTACATAGTTATTTATTTTAGTTGTATCAGCGCATCCATTCGGACTTGTAACTATCAGTTGCGTATAATATGCTCCGGGCACTGTATAATTTACTGTTGGGTTTTGAGCAGATGAAGTAGCAGGCGAACCACCTTGAAATGTCCATGAATAAGTATAAGGTCCGTTAGGTCCCGGGTTAACTGATGTGTATGCAACCGATAAAGGTGCTGCACATGCAACAGAAGGTGAAGAAGTAAAACCGGCAATCGGTGGTGTGGCCGGACAAATAGAATTTATAACTGTAGTATCATCTGCACATCCATTCGCATCAGTAATAACTAAAGTTACACTTTTACATCCGGGTGATATATAGGTATGTGCCGGATTGCTTCCTGAACCACCAACACCATCGCCAAAATCCCATACATAATTTGTTATTGGTCCACCTCCCAGAATTGAAGTGTTATTGAATGAAACTCCAACGGGAGCACAACCAACATTTAATGGATAACTGAAACTTGCCTGCGGCTTACAATAAATAGTAACCTGGTGCACAACAGTGCTTTGTTGCCCTGAACCATTTGTAACCGTGAGTGATACATTGTAATTACCACAAGTTAAGTAGGTAGTACTTGGGTGTTGTTGCGTACTATTCACACCAGCCACAATTCCAAAATTCCATTGATAAGTTAATGGACCGGCACCGGTGGAAGTATTTACGAATGTTACCAATGAAGGTGCACAATTCGGAAACGAATAGTTAATTGTAAAGTTAGCATTTACCTGGGCCTGTGTTCGTGTCGATACAAGTAAAGAGGCTATGAGTGCTAGGCAGTAGAGGACCTTTCTCATAGAATTGGTATTTTAAGTGGCACTCTTTACCAAACCATTTATAAAAAGTTTCTACTTATTTTAAATTAAATTTATTTATCCATTTCCTTAACTAAATGGTGTTTTATAATAATCAAATATTTGAGCCTTCTTTTTCCTTCTTAGAAAATTATTTTTGCAAAAGACTTAATCACTATTTATAAGAATGAAAAAAGAAAGCGAAAAAGGTGGAATACATATTTTAATAAATGAACTGAACGAGCACATTGAAACCATAAAACTCGGGGGTGGAAAAAAATCAATCGCAAAACAACACGAAAAAGGAAAGCTATCGGCACGCGAACGATTAGATTATTTGTTCGATAAAAATTCACTGCGTTTTGAAATGGGAGCTTTAGCAGGATTTGAAATGTATGCTGAATACGGTGGATGCCCGGCTGCAGGAGTAGTAATTGAAATTGGTTATGTGAGCGGACGGCAATGCATTGTGGTTGCTAATGATGCAACTGTTAAAGCCGGTGCATGGTTTCCCATTACCGGAAAAAAGAACTTGAGGGCTCAGGAAATTTCAATGGAAAATAAATTACCGATAATTTACCTGGTGGATAGTGCCGGGGTTTTTCTTCCACTGCAAGATGAAATTTTTCCGGACAAGGAACATTTCGGTCGCATTTTCCGAAATAATGCACAAATGAGTTCAATGGGAATTGTACAAATTGCTGCTATCATGGGAAGTTGTGTTGCCGGTGGTGCCTATCTTCCGATTATGAGCGATGAGGCAATGATTGTTGACAAAACCGGAAGTATTTTTCTTGCAGGCCCCTATTTAGTGAAAGCTGCTATTGGCGAAGATGCTGATCAGGAAACTTTAGGAGGTGCAACCACGCACTGTGAAATAAGTGGTGTTACTGATTATAAATGCAAGGACGATAAAGATTGTCTTGACCGAATTAAAAGTATTGTCAGTAAAATTGGTGATTACGATAAAGCAGGTTTCGACCGCGAGAAACCGTTTGCTCCTGCCGTTGACGAAAAAGAACTGCTGAACATTATGCCCGATGATGGAAGCCGTGCATATGATATGTATGAAGTTATAAAATGCTTAGTTGATGAAAGCAAGTTTGATGAATACAAAGAAGGATATGGAAAAAGTATAATTACTTGTTATGCTCGAATTGATGGTTGGAGCATTGGCATAGTGGCCAATCAGCGTAAGGTGGTGAAAAGCAAGAAAGGCGAAATGCAGTTTGGCGGAGTGATTTACAGCGACTCAGCCGACAAAGCCACCCGCTTTATCATGAACTGCAATCAGAAAAAAATACCGTTGTTGTTTTTGCAGGATGTAACCGGCTTTATGGTGGGTTCGCGCAGCGAACACGGCGGCATAATAAAAGACGGCGCCAAAATGGTGAACGCAGTAGCAAACAGTGTAGTACCAAAAATCACCATCATCGTTGGCAACAGTTATGGTGCAGGTAACTATGCCATGTGCGGCAAAGCATATGACCCGCGCATAATAGTTGGATGGCCCACTGCAAAAATTGCCGTGATGGGAGGCGATCAGGCAGCGAAAACTTTATTGCAAATTCAGGTTGCCTCATTAAAATCAAAGGGAGAAATCATTACACCTGAAAATGAAAAAATATTATTGGATGAAATTATGCAGCGTTACGAAAAACAAACTACACCTTACTATGCAGCTGCTCGCTTGTGGTTAGATGCCATTATAAATCCATTGGACACCCGCAAGGTCGTATCAATGGCTATTGAAGCCGCTAACCACTCTCCCATTACCAAACAATTTAATCCGGGGATATTGCAGACCTGAGTTCGCATCTTCTTAAAAGAATATCGAACAGTATGTAACGAATATTGTTTCCGTAGGATTATACGAAGTGAACCCTCCGTGTAGTGAACGCAGCGTTCTGATTACAGTAACCCTGCTGAGACAAAAAATTATAAAAACCGGTGAGGTGGTTAAGTTTGTGAGGGAGTAAATTTTAATTATGAAATTAAAAACTACTGCCGAAATAGAAGTTCCACTTTTCTTTTTTAAAGTGGAACTTCTGTAAGCAGAGAAAAATTAAATTAAAAATTTAAAAATTAAGTTAGAAAATTGATGCGAAAGAAGTTCCACTTTTCTTTTTTAAAGTGGAACTTCTTTTCATAAAAGAAAAGTCGCTCTGCTAACCGGAGCGGCTTTTCTGATTTTTAAACAACCTAAATAATTATACTTTCAGGCAATAACAATAATTGCTCACTCAGTTATAAAAAAGTAAAAAGATTAATTTTTCTAAATCGCCAGCTTATCACTTGCTTAAAGTACAAGCTGCGCTTGCATCAGTAAATCCGCTATTCACTACACTTGAAATAGCACCGGCTTTGTAATCATCACAAAATTCTTTTGCCTTTTTTGGAGTTTCCTTATAAGTATAAGTAAGTGTTTCAGAATATCCAGTTGCAGTAATGTTGCAAGCACAGATATAATCTTTCTTGCACGATGACAAGCTAAATAAAGCGAGAACAGCTATTGAAATCGAAATAATTTTATTCATTGGTTTTGAAATAAATTTTGTTCTGCAATAATAATTAGCTGATTGACTTTAAATAATTATTTCTCAGGTACATTAAAAATAAATCCAACTCCAAAAATATTTTCGATCGTTAAGTTTGAATCTTCTTTAAGGTATTTCCGAATCTTGGTGATAAAAACATCCAGACTTCTTCCGAGAAAATAATCGTTTTCGCCCCAAAGTTCTTTCAGCATTTCTTCCCGTTTAATTTTTGTGTTGCGGTGAGCGGATATGTAATTCAGAATATCGCATTCTCTCGCTGTTATCCGCTTTGTTTTTCCGCCAATTGATAATGATTGTTTATTATAGTCGAAAATATATTTTCCAATAGAAACAATTTCAATGTTTGTTTCAGTTTTATTTTCCGGCACACGGCGAATCACTGCTTTTATTTTCCAGAGTAATTCTTCTTCATCAAACGGCTTGGTGATGTAATCATCGGCACCCAAATCATATCCTTTCAGTTTATCATCCCGTAAACTTTTTGCAGTAATAAAAATCAAAGGAATTTTCTTGTCTTTTTTCTTTATCTCTTTTGCAAGTGAGAAACCATCCAGTTTCGGTAACATCACATCGAGCAAACACAAATCAAATTCATTATTCTGAATTGCTTTTAAGGCTACCTCACCATCCTTGCAAAGTTTTACAGCAAAACCTTCGCTCTCTAAATAATCAACGAGCAGCATTCCTAAATTGAGGTCATCTTCCGCTAAAAATATTTTAAGTTTTTGTTCAGGCATTTGGAAGTGTTACAGTAAATGTGGTTCCGGCATTTTTTTCACTTTGTAATTCAATTGTACCTTCGTGCAGTTCAATAATCTTTTTTATATAAGATAAACCAAGACCAAATCCTTTTACATCATGTACATCACCGGTTGGAACCCTGAAAAATTTATCGAACACTTTTTTCTGAAATTCTTTTTCAATTCCAATTCCTTTATCAGCAACCACAATAATTAAATTATTACCTGAGTTGCCTGTTTGAATAATTATTTCAGGTTTATCATTCGAATATTTTATTGCATTATCAATCAGGTTGCTTAATGCATTTGTGAGATGCGATTTATCTCCCATCACTACAAATCTCTCGGCATCGAGTTTTAATTTTAAATCTCCTTGCCGGTTCTCAATCTGTATGCTGATGTATTTCAATGTATCATGAATCAGTTGATGAAAATCCAGTTCAGTTTTTTGCAATGGGATTTCTCCGCGCTCGAGGGCAGTCATGCTTAACACTTGCTCAACCTGCAATCGTAGTTTTTCATTTTCTTCGAGTATGATGCCTGAGTAGTGTTTTATTTTTTCTTCTTCATGAATGCTTGATTCCTTAATCATCATCTTGCCTGCTAAAGCAATATTTGTCAATGGCGTTTTAAATTCATGGGTCATGTTATTTAAGAAGTCGGTGGTGTGTTCCGATATTATTTTTTCCTTCATTAATGAAAGAATGGTTCTCCAGAATAACACTAACACAATTATAATCAGCAGTACAGAAGTGATAAACTGAGTTCCCATCTCAGCAAGTATGAATTGATTTTTATCAGGAAATATCAGTTTCAGTTCCAATCCGTTTTCATTGGCAATGGCAGCTAAACTTTTTTGATAACTACCGAATTGATTCGAAGGAATTTGTTTTGCGAAATTGATTTCGTCCTGTGCTGATACAGTTTTAGCTTTAATAATCTTGAAAGAATAATCGATATGCAGGTTATAATAATTCATGTACCTCTTCAACAATAAGTCTATCTTTTTTGCTTCTTCATTTCCCAATTGCGCAACTAATTCAGATGTACTGTCCATTGCCACACTCTCGTCCATTTGCTGACAAGCTTGTTTATCTGCTGATATTACTTCGGCAGTTTTTGCTAAAACCATATTCGCCTTTTCATTAAAAAACTCTTCCTTGATTTTTGCAGTTTGAATTATCCAGGTCACCTGAATAATCAGCACCACTATTAATGCTATGGAAGAAGCAGCGATAAATAAATAAGTCCGGTTCAGTTTCATTTATGAATTCCCAAAGTAGCTAATGGTTCAAGCAGGATTACTGTAATCAGAACCCTGGGTAGTAAATGCAGTTTTCACTTCGTGTATCCCTGCCGAGACAAAAGTAGCCATTCACTTTACAATGAAATTTTCTTTAACAAATCGTTAACAACTCAATAACTTCTCAATAACAAAATCCGGTTTGTGATGTCTCTACTTTTGTGAAGCAAAAAAAACAAAACTCATGACAAAAAATTTATTCGTACTCCTAATCATTTTTTCCTCACTTCAATTGAGCAGAAAATCATTTGCACAAACAATAAATGCTGATTCAGCAATTCAACAATATTGCAAGGCACATAAATTGATTCCGCAAAAAACTCAATCGGGATTGTATTATGTAATTAAAGAAAAAGGAAATGGTGCAGCAGTTATAGATAG
>JAHEZG010000219.1 GCA_023251195.1 Chitinophagaceae bacterium
ACAGTGCCTGAGTCGGTGTTACTTATCAGTTTGGGTTCTTTTTTTCCATAATCAAAACTGTAACCATCTAGCCCGATGTAACAGTTTTTAATGGAATCAAGCAGCGCAATAATATGCGGTGTATTGTCTTGCGCTTTTAATGAAGATTGAAAAAAAACATTCAGCAGCAAGATTGAAGAAAAAATAAATACTTTTTTCATGAGCAGCAATTTTTGATGACGACAAAGTATTTAATTTCTACTTTATAATTTTTTATTTTTTCAATACCCTAAAATCTTCAGCATGCTTTGCGATGTCTGCTCCTTGGCAAACAACCAATCTTTCAGTACACCTTTTTTATCAAAGTTTATCAATACATGTTTTGGCGATGGTATTAAACAATGTTTTATTCCGCCATAACCACTCAGCTGATCCTGGTAAGCACCGGTGTGAAAGAAGCCGATGTACAATGGATCGCCATTGTTAATCTTTGGTAAGAAAACCTGATTCACATGCACTTCAGAATTATAATAATCGTGCGAGTCGCAAGTAAGGCCTCCGAGATTTACCCGTTGATATTCGTTATCCCATTTATTAACCGGCAGCATTAAAAACCGCTGACCAATTCCCCAGGTGTCGGGTAAAGTTGTAATGAAACTACTGTCAATCATGTACCACTGTTCCGAATCGTTTTGTTGTTTCTGACTCAACACCTGATATATAGCAGCACCCGATTCACCAACAGTATAACTTCCGAATTCAGTAAAAATATTCGGCGGATCAATTTTTTCTTTCTTGCAAACATTTTTTATCTGCGTTACAATTTCACGAATCATGTATTCGTAATCGAAAGTAAAACCCAAACTGTTTCGGATTGGAAAACCACCTCCAATGTTTAACGAATCAAGAGTTGGGCAAATCTTTTTCAACTGACAATAAACAGTTAAAGCCTTATTCAACTCACTCCAGTAATAAGCATCATCCTTTATTCCTGTATTGATGAAGAAGTGAAGCATCTTCAGTTTAAACTTCTTGCTGTTGTGAATCCGTTGCACATAAAATTCCAGAATCTCTTTCCATCTGATGCCTAAGCGTGAAGTGTAAAATTGAAAAGTAGGCTCTTCTTCAGCCGCAATTCTGATTCCGATATTACATTCTCCTTTAACGGTTTTCTGATAGGCTTCAATCTCCGCTTTGCTGTCTAAAACCGGAATGGTATTGAATCCTTCGTTAATGAGCTTCGCAATTTTGTTGGTATATAATTTTGTTTTATAACCATTGCAAATAATAAAAGTGCTTTTGTTAATCCATCCTTTTTTATAAACCTTCCGAACAATATCTATGTCGTATGCAAACGATGTTTCCAGATGAATTTCACTCTTTAATGCTTCCTCCAATACATATGAAAAATGTGAACTCTTGGTGCAGTAGCAGTAAAAATATTTTCCGGGATACTTCAACTCCTTAAATACTTTGTTGAAGTTGGCCTTTGTTTTTTTTATCTGCGAAGTAATCTTGGGCAGATAGGAAAGTTTGAGCGGCGTGCCGTATTTGTCAATGAGATGCTGGAGCGAAACTCCGTTGAAGAACAGTTGATTGTCTTCGACTTTAAAACCTTCCTGAGGAAAATCAAAAGTCTGATGGATGAGGTCGTGATAGGTATTGTTCATCTCACTTTCGTGATGAAAGGGTGGTGGGTTTGGTTTATTTTACGGGTGGCCAAATGTAATAACTTTGAACAGTTGTGAAATAAAGTTTTATGGATTGAAAATATTTTTCCAGTCATCACTTTCAGAAAAAAATTATTCGGGGTTTTCATTTAACAAATCAGGGCGTCGGTTTTTTGTTCGCTCCAGCGCTTGCTGGTATCTCCACTCTTCAATGTTTTTAAAATGACCCGACAATAAAATGTCAGGAACTTTCCATTCATTATAAATTTCAGGTCTGGTATATACCGGAGGGGCCTGCATGTTATCCTGAAATGAATCGAAGAGCGCCGATGTTTCATCACTTAAAACACCGGGCAATAACCGCACGATTGAATCAACTAAAACTGCAGCCGGCAATTCACCACCGCTTAAAACATAATCGCCTATTGAAATTTCGCGTGTTACAAAATGTTCGCGAACCCGCTCATCCACTCCTTTGTAGTGACCACATAAAATGGCAATGTTTTTTTTCATTGAAAGTTGATTGGCCATTTGCTGATTCAACCGGTCACCGTCGGGTGTCATGTATATAATTTCGTCGTAGGTTCTGACAGTTTTAAGTTGTTTCAGGCAATTATCAATTGGCTCAATCAGCATCACCATTCCTGCTCCACCGCCAAACTGATAATCGTCGGTGCTTTTATGTTTATCGGTTGTGTAGTCGCGAATGTTATGCACCTGCAATTCAACCAATTGTTTTTGTTGAGCCCGTTTTAATATAGAATGATCAAAAGGCCCTTTCAGTAAATCGGGAAGTACAGTTAAAATATCTATGTGAAGCATTAGTGAAAAATTAAATTTCTGATTGTGTATTGATTTTATAAAAGTCCCATTTTCATTAATTGTTCATTCAACACATAAATTTTTTTCTGATTAATGATTGAAACCAATGTGTAATTTTTACTTATGAATTGGCTGAGCGCCGAAAAATTTTCATGGCTTAAACCATTTTGAATTTTAAAACCGGCAAAAACCGGAAGCGCAGCATCTAAAAAAATTACCGGCTGATTTTTTTTTATGGCGTTTATGTATGCATCCAGTTTTTCGTTGTTATTATTCAGTGCGGTATAAGTTTCATAAAATGAATTGGATCCGGGCGTGCCTTGTGTTAATTCGGTTTCAACATATATTTTATTATTCCAACCCCAGACAGCTAATTTTTCATTGGGTATTGCATACTTACTTATTTCTTTTGATACAGCACTTATTTCGAAATCACCACCGCTGCGAACAAAATCAATTCCTTTATTTCCAAAATATAAGGAAAGCAGCATGGGAGTACCCGTCATCAGAATTACTGATGCTTGAAATAATTTTTTAAATACCGGCTTTTCATTTATAAATGAAAAAGTGTTTGCGGCCAATGAACCTGCAAAAACTAAAACCGGAATAATTAGCAAAGTTTCATAATGATAAAAATAAGAGCCGGGCATGCATACCGAAAAATAAGCAGCCACCAAAACAAGAAGAAGGTAACCTGTTTCCTTTTTGCGTGAAACAGAAATGCGGTTTCTGTTTTTAAAAAAAACAAATGAACAAATCAGAATCAGCATAAACATAAAACCGAAAAACCACGCAGCCTCAGGTGTCTCTTTCGCAATGATAACCGGAATAAGAAATTTTGAAAACCCACTGATGTGATAGGCAAGTCCTGATTGTGCGTAATAAAGGTTTTGAATAATGTAGTCGTTCCAAAAAAAAGTGAGCGCATTATTTTTTATAAGGTAAAAAAGCAATAAGAGCGACGGGAAAATTCCGGCAGAAATCAATAATAAAAAATGCCGAATTATTTTTTGACTTGTAATTTCTTTGGCTGTGATTAGTTCAAATGAGAAACATAGGAATATTGAAAAGGCAATGGGAACCGCTTGCAATTTTGCAAATGGAAAAAGCCCAAGTGTGATGCCAAGTAAAAATATTTTATAGTAATTTTTTTTTACTTTCCATGAAAAGAAAAAATAAAAACAAAGGCATGTCAACAGCATTGGAATCAATTCACTTTCGTAAGAAATAAAATCTCTTGAAAATGAATAAGAAAAAAACAAAACAAGAGGAAGAGTAACTAGTGCAGCAATTTTATGATCAAAGGATTTTTTAAATAACAGAAAGATTATAACAACCGAAGGAATGATTGTGAAAAGCAATCCGAATAACCGGATGTTCGCATAGTTTAATCCATCACTCAAATAATACATAATGGTTAAAGGGGCAAACAACAACGGGCCGCTGGTAAAGCCATTTACATCTTTCCAAAGCACGGCACCATTCAGCCAGGTGGCAGCATTGACTATCCATTGACTCTCATCCATGTTTTGTTCAGGCAATGCAAGTGTGGGCAAGCGTAAAATAAAAAGAGCAAGGCCAGAAAAAATCAGAAAAGCAGGTGAAGAACCGATAATTTTACCAGGTCGTGATTTTGAAAAACCGGAGATTGAAAAATTCAGGGATACAGAAAAAAATAAAAGCAGTATAAAAAGCACTCCGGTTATATTCCATGCAGTTAAATAAAAACCCGCATCTGTTTTTATGATTTCACTGATTGATACAGCAACAGCACCCGGATAATTTATAAATGAAGTTTTCTCCAAAATGGTAAATGATTCAGTTGCCGGTAAAAGTAAATTGGTTTTGTAAAATTATTTTTCGAATAAGATAATTTCGACTCTCCGGTTTGCAGCTCTTCCTTGTTCATCAGAATTATCGGCAATCGGATCTTCGAAATTGTATCCGGCAATTTTTAACCGCTGCCACGCCACTCCTTTTTTAATCAGGTAATCCATCACTGCATTGGCTCTGCTTTCCGATAAATTCTGATTGTATTTTTTTGAACCAACATTATCAGTGTATCCCGTAAGCTCGCACCGCATTTCTAAATTCTTTTTTAAATAATCCGCCAGGTCGTTCAAATTGTTTTTTGCGCTATCAGGTATAATTGCTGAGGCAGAAGCAAAGTTAATATTGGTTACAGCAAACCGCTCTTGTTCGGCATCGTCAAGAGAATCCTGAATGGATTGCTCATCGCGAATTATTTTTCCGGCAAGCAGCGATTTAAAATCGAGTTTCTCACTCAGATCAGGATAATCTTTAAACTTCGGTTGGCCCGGATCTTTTAAACTGATGAACGAACCTGCCTCGAGCATTACGCCGCTATCGTAAGCCAGATCGCCAACATCGCCAATGGCAATTTTCAAATGATATTTTTTATAAGGCACTACATAACACGATGCAGTCATTACCGCGGTTAATCCATCATATTGAATTGAGCTGACAATAATCGGATTTAGTTTTTTCTTTTTCGATTTGCTGATTTTAAAATCTGATACTTTATTTTTTTTAGAAGGCTTGCGCTTCTTCTGCACCGGAATTGATTTTTTTAGTTCAGGCTTTTTATAATAATCATTATCGATGTAGTACTGATTGCTGAGTTTGTCGTTCAGGTTATTAATGGTAAGCGGCATGTTTACACCCGGAATGGTAGCAATATTCACCCGTTTTACTTTTTCGCCGTTTACAATAAAAGCAAACACATCATTGTATTTTGAACCCACATATTCAGGATATTCTTCAGAGCCAAAAACATAATTGAAAACAATTTTATTATTCATCGGAATAAAATCAAATTCAATTACAATACAATCACCTGATGTTCCGTGACTGATTCGGTTCAGGTCTTTATCTCCTTTTGGTTTTTTGCGCGCCTTCGGATCGCTGAAGTAGCCTGATTTATATGGAAGTGTGTTCGGAGCAAATGCATCAAACACGCTGCCCGACGATAGTATGATGCCATCAGAAATGCCGAAAATGGTTTCTGCACCACTGAAAAATCCATAGCCAATATGCGGACCACTAACCTTTACATTGCCTACAATTACACCTTGCTCACCAACTAATTTATTTATCAATTGCTCTGCACTGAAAGTAGTATCAACCTGAACCTGTCCGATTGCATTTGTTGAAATAAATGCGATGCTTAAAAAATAAAAAATAATTTTCAGTGAAGAACTACCTCGGTTCATGATTACAAAAATAGACTTCAGAGGTTAATAATTTTAAATGATTGCAACCGCAAAAATCTTGATAAAACAATTTACAGAAACAGTAGCATGGTTGAAGAAACAGAAAAGCTATAAAATCAATTAACGCTTATTGGCTGCTGACAAGTTTAATAGCGCTTCATGCACTTTCATTATCTGCGGAATAATTGCCTGCTTCTCATCATTCACAATTACAAAATCAGCACGCGAAATTTTTTCTTCATCGCTCATTTGATTTTTTATCCGGGCAATAATTTGTTCGCGCGATACTTTATCGCGACTGATGATCCTGTTAATTCGGATTTCTTCAGGAGCAGTAACAACAATAACTTTATCAAGTGACGATGCAATTCCTGTTTCAAACAAAATGGCTGCTTCTTTTAAACAATAGGGGGTATCAGAAATGTTTTTTTTCCATTCTCCAAATGCAGCAACCGTGGCCGGGTGAATAATTTTATTCAATTGTTCCAGCAAGTTTTTATCAGCGAAAACTTTTTCGGCAACTGCTTTACGGTTTAAACCATCCTTCGTATAAATTTCTTTTCCGAATAATGAAATGATGGCTGCCTTTACATCCGCATTTTCATTCTGCAATTTCCGCGCTTCATCATCGGCATTAAAAACCGGAACATCGAGCATCGAAAATATCCGACACACGGTTGATTTGCCGCTTCCGATTCCTCCTGTTATTCCAACAGTCAGCATTTAATCCTTTATGCTTGTTTGTTTTCCAATCGGGCTTTCGTCATTTCCATAGAAATGCCACTGCGCTCCATCACAATTTTTGTGTTGGTGTCAATTTCCACTTCGAGCGTACCGTTCTCATTCACTTTTGTAATGCGACCATGCACACCTGATACAGTTACGATTTTGGTTCCTTTATCAATGCTGTCAATAAAATTTTTCTGA
>JAHEZG010000010.1 GCA_023251195.1 Chitinophagaceae bacterium
ATAACCATCGTAGCCGCCGGTTTCAGAACCATCCATCAGTCTTCTTCCAATGTCGCCGGTTACATATGATACTCCCATGCGCGGACCTGAATTTTTTATTGATGTGGTTGGAATTGTTGCACCGCTCTCCAAATAAACAAGGTTGTTTAATAGAATAGGATCAACCGGTAATCCCAGTAAATTTTTAACAGAAACCTGTATCATGTTCTGTATTTGTTCAGGTATGTTCAGAAATTCACTTACTTCTGATTTTTCAACAGCTTCGGTTTGCACATCAATCATTTTTATTGTAACGATTATTTTTTCGCCGAATACTTCAACTGCGCCAGTCAGCATTTTATCTGCTTTCAAAATTTGTCCGGCGCGAACAAGGCACTGCTTGCTAAAACATTCCTTTGGAAAAGAAGTGTCGGCAGCTTGCAATACTTCTTTTATTTCATACTTGTCAATCATGATGTACTGATTGGTTTTTTCCATTTCCAATCGCGCAACATCTGCAATTGCGAATCCATCAAACTGACTGCTCTTGGTGTCGAGGCTGATGACTGCAATTGTTTTTTTTAATTGTGCATTTGCCTGTTTGTTTGGTGCAATCAGAACAAGCAACAATGCGAAGAGTGTGATTTTGTTTTTCATTGTTTTAATTTTTAAAAGGGTTATTGTTTTTTGATACCGCAAACCTATAGGTGCATTTACCTGCACTGCTTGACATAAGTCAAGAAATAAAAACACAGCTATCGAACCATAATCATCAACAAACTGAAAACAAGTTATAGCTGGAAAAATTTTTATTCACTGAAAAAATAAAATTCAATTTCAGGATTTGTCTCACAAAGTTTTATAAAAATAATTTGTTAGCAACAATTCGTTTCAAATGAAATAGTAAAAAAATACAGAAGATATATTTGCCATAAAACCAAGTGTTTTAATGTCGAATTTTAAAGAGTCATTTAATCCTGATGGATCAAAGGGAAGTCCTGTTTTACCTGAACACATAAAAAATTATTTGATTGATATTGACGGAACCATATGCGAAGATGTGCCCAACGAAGAACCTGAAAGAATGCGCACTGCAAAAATGATCCCCGAAGCGTTGGAATTTATTAATAAATGGTACGACGAAGGACACTTCATTTGTTTTTTTACCTCACGATTAGAATCGCATCGAACTTATACTGAGGAATGGTTGAAAAAGCATGGCTTTAAATATCACAGCATTGTGTTCGGTAAACCTCGCGGTGGAAACTATCATTGGATAGATGACCGAACAGTTAAAGCCACAAAATTTCTGGGAAAGTTTTCTGATTTTATTGAAGTTGAAAAAACCATTCAGATATTTAAACCATAATAGCCTTTAGCTTTTAGCAGTTAGGGTTTAGCTGTTGTCTGTTAAAGTATTTTTAGTGGTTGTATCAGAAAGAATAAAGTTTACTGATTTCAATAGAAAAATTTTTCTAATATAAAAGCCATCTCGATATTACCGGATGGCTTTCTGATTTCAATTTCTTATTCTAAAAGCTAATAGCTAAATGCTAACAGTTAAAAATCTACCAGCGTTTTCTTCCGCTGCTGCTGTGATTGCTTCCGCTGCTTGTACTGCTTCCACTTCGACCTTCGCCACTACTATGGCTATGCCCGCTTCCGCTTCTAACACCACTGCCGCTTCCATTTCCGCTTCGGCCACCTGAAGAATTACTTCTTCCTCTACCTGAACCCGAACGAAAACCTGAATTCGAATTTCTTCTTTGAGCTGAAGGTTTCCGAATAAAATTCAAAGGCATTTCATCAACCGAAATTGCATACGGATGATCAGTAACCACCGGAATAGCTTTTCCTATCAATTTGTTGATGTCTTTCAGTTCGCCCAACTCTTCTGAATCGCAAAATGATAATGCAACTCCGCTTAAGCCTGCCCTTCCTGTTCTTCCAATTCGGTGAACATAAGTTTCAGCCACATTTGGCATATCGAAATTAATAACATGCGAAAGTTCATCCACATCAATGCCTCGTGCGGCAATATCTGTAGCCACCAGCACCTTTATTTTTCCTGATTTAAAATTGGTTAATGCCCGCTGTCGGTTGTTCTGCGATTTATTTCCATGAATTGCTTCAGCATGAATATGAACCCTGATTAATTCTTTCACAATTTTATCAGCGCCATGCTTGGTTCGCGTAAAAACCAATGCTGATTTTATCGTTTCATCTTGAAGTATATGAATCAACAGATTTTTTTTCTGTTCGCGTTCTACATAATACAATCCTTGTGTGATTGCCTCTACGGTTGTTGACTGTGGAGTAACTTCTACTTTTTCGGGATTTACCAAAATAGTATCGGCCAGTTTTTGAATTTCAGGTGGCATAGTTGCTGAGAAAAACAGTGTTTGCCTTTTATGGGGCAACTTTGCAATCACTCTTTTTACATCTTGTAAAAATCCCATATCCAGCATCCGGTCTGCTTCGTCAAGCACAAAAAATTCAATGTGTTGAAGATTTACATGGCGTTGCTGCATTAAATCAAGCAATCGGCCGGGTGTGGCTATTAAAATATCAATCCCGTTTCGCAAAGCAATAACCTGAGAATGCTGCGAGACACCGCCGAAAATTACAAGGTTCTTAGTATCAACAAATTTTCCATAGGTAGAAAAACTTTCTTGTATCTGAATGGCAAGTTCGCGCGTTGGTGTAAGTATTAATGCTTTAATATTTCGGTGCCCTTTGGTTGCGTGTATTCCGGTATTTAAAAGTTGTAAAATAGGAATGGCAAATGCGGCAGTTTTGCCGGTACCGGTTTGCGCACATCCAAGTAAATCTTTTTGTTTTAAAATGATTGGAATTGCTTGTTCCTGAATTGGAGTTGGAGTGGTGTACCCTGTTGTTTTTAAAGCCCGGAGTATAGGCTCAATTAAATTTAAATTTTCGAATGACATTGGTTGATTAACTAAATTGTTTGTTGTTGTAAAATTGATTGTTCACCGTTTTTTTGATTGAATAAAATACAGAGACGGCTCTAAATAAAATTTCAATCTGTTGTGTACTGGCACCAAAAGTAGACTATAAAAAATTAACCCCCTTAAACAAGCCTTAAATGATTTTAATTTTTACCCCAATCGTTTGGTGAGCATAGCTTAAAATAAATACAAGCAGATTAACTCCTCATTGATTCCATCTCAAGTTTTATTTTTTCTTTCAGCGAATCAGAAACAGTGGTAAGTGGCAAGCGCACATACGGCTCACATAAATTTAGTTGTGTTAAAATTTCTTTTACGCCCGGAGGATTTCCTTCCGCAAACATCAACTCAGTAATAGTCAATAAATGAAAATGATCTTTTTCGGCAAGCGAAAATTTTCCTGATAAAGCTGCTCGCACCATCCGTGAAGTTTCTTTCGGGAAAGCATTTGCGGCTACACTAATCACTCCATCCATTCCAAAAGAAATGCAAGGAACTGTTACAGGGTCGTCGCCGGAGATAACTAAAAATCCTTTCGGACGATTTTTAACAATGTGCATCATCTGTTGCAGATTACCTGATGCTTCTTTGATGCCGATAATTTTTTCGGAAGCATTTGCCAACCGCAAAGTGGTTTCGACAGTCATGTTGCTCATAGTGCGCGACGGAACATTGTAAAGAATAATCGGCAACGGACTGTTCGCCGCGAGCGTGATGAAATGCTGATAAATTCCTTCCTGCGATGGCTTGTTGTAATAGGGACTCACTGAAAGAATGGCATCGTATCCTTCGAGATTAAAATTGCTGAGCTGACTCACCACTTCACTGGTGTTGTTCCCTCCTACTCCCGCAACTAAACCAATTCTTTTTTTTGCATGATTGAGCACGAACGAAAAAACTTCCTGCTTTTCATCCTTACTGAGTGTAACAGATTCACCGGTGGTTCCGAGCACAACAATGTATTCGCACTTGCCTTTTATAATGTGGTCAACAATGGCTCCGAGTGCATTGAAATCAATCCGGTGGTCGGCAAAAAATGGTGTAACAATCGCAACACCTGTTCCTCTAAGTTTCTGCATGGATTAAAGAATATGTAAGTAATGTTTTACCTGCTCAATATATTTCTGCAGGGTTTTGCTTCCTTTCAAATCAATCATTAAATCGTAGCAATAAATTTTATCTGGATTGTATAAACCCACTCTGTAAGATGCCTGCGACAAGGCAGCAATGTATTCGAGCGGAATATTTTCCTGAACACTTACATTAATGAGAATATCAAATTTGCGGTCTATGAATTCATCCACCAACAATCCTTGCGGCTCCAGATACCAGTTCAGATTTTTTTTATTGAAGTATGGAAAATTAAAATTGATGGCGGGCTTCGGAATATTATAAAAACCAAAGAGGTAAATTTTTTTCTTCAGCGCCTTGAGTGAATCAGCAAACTGATTGATGATAGCGGTCTGGTCAACATCAGTAGCATCGAAAATAATTCCTATCTCCTTTGCATCGTTGATGTTGAGCAATTGCCGTTGCGCTTTATGATACTTCAATTCCTTTTTCAGGAAGTAGAAGTGAAACCATTTTTTTACTTGCTTTATCATGTTGCCTGCAAATTAATATTAATCGTTAAACACGCCCATCGAAGAAAATTTTTCGATGCGCTTATCAATCCGCTCCTCCGGATTCAATTTATTCAATTCACTCAACAGTTTCTTGATTTCTTTTTTAAGTGTAACAGCCATCTCTTCCGGATTATTGTGCGCACCACCAATCGGTTCAGGAATAATTCCATCAATCAGTTTAAATTTTTTCATGTGCTCCGGCGTGAGTTTCAATTCCTCTGCCGCCTGCTCTTTATAATCCCAGCTATGCCACAGAATAGACGAGCACGATTCGGGAGAGATAACCGAGTACCAGGTATTTTCCAGCATCATTACTTTATCACCAATACCGATTCCTAATGCGCCACCTGAAGCACCTTCGCCAATGATGATGCAGACCACCGGAACTTTCAAAGTCGTCATCTCAAAAAGATTTCGTGCAATTGCTTCACCTTGTCCGCGCTCTTCTGCTTCGAGACCGGGATAAGCGCCAGGAGTATCAATGAGTGTAACAATCGGAATGTTAAACTTCTCCGCCATTTTCATCAGGCGCATTGCCTTGCGATAACCTTCTGGATTTGCCATTCCGAAATTGCGGTACTGCCGCTGCTTGGTGTTCTCGCCTTTCTGCTGACCAATGAACATGACCGACTGACCATCAATTTCGCCAAGCCCGCCAATCATGGCTTTGTCGTCGCCGAAGGTGCGGTCGCCATGCAGTTCAATAAAGCGACTGCAAAGTTTGTTGATGTAAAATAGTGTGTAAGGTCGTTCGGGGTGTCGGCTCAACTGCACACGCTGCCAGCCGGTTAAAGAATTGTAAATATTCTTTTTTGCTTCCTGAATTTTATCTTCCAGTTCGGTGAGCGCCGAATCAACATCCACCTTTCCGCTCTCTCCTATTTTACGCAATTTCACCAACTGCTCGTTGAGTTCTTCAATCGGTTTTTCAAAATCTAAATAAATCATTCCGTGTTTGTTTGGTTCCGAAAACTGAAAGCAAAACTTTCAATCTTTACTGCTTGCTTTCAACAAAAATATTCATTTAAGATAATTGTGAAAGAAATTTTACTCCTTCATCCTCCATACGCGGATTACATCATTCTGATTTAACAAATTTCTTCACTTGCATATCACCATTCTGCATTTGCACTTTTATAAAATAAACTCCTGCTGCAAGTGATTTAATATTTACTTGTTGATTTGGTTTTGTTTGCTTGAGTTTCACAACTGTTACACCAAGCGCATTTACAATTTCAATTTCTTTTGGTTTAACGCCATTCAATATTTCAATTGTTAATTCATCACTCGAAGGATTAGGATAAATTCTTACAATCACATTATCAATTATCAATTTTCCATTATCAATTCCTAATCCCAAACTATCACACTCGCTTTCATCCAATGCACTCAGGTTGTAGTTAGGCATATCGGGTAACCCTCCTTTTGATCTGTGTCCATTGAGATAAAGACTGTAAGGATAAAATCCGCATGAAGTTCCTGAAATATTTGGGTAATTGATTATAGAAAGCGAAGTATTTGATGAATCAAAATAATTTAGACTTTCATAAATATAGGGAGAAAAAAATTGAGAAGCATAGTATATTTTGCCGTCAGGACCTAATTCACCTTGACCAAGAAAGGTATAAGGTGCTGTAGTATTTTGCCAAATTAAAATTCTGTTATTTAGGTTTGAATTAAATAAATCTATTTGATAGATATGTCCATAATCCGATGTATAAATAAAGCTATCGTTAGGGGAAAAGGTAACAGAATACTCTTCAGATAAATCAGAAGAATAATTTGAAGGATTTGAAATGAGACCTGAACAACGATTAAAATCAAAAATGAAAACACCATTAAAATCAAAGGAAGATAAAGCAAGTTTATTTCCTTTGTTATTAAATAAAATTTCTCCAATTTTAATGACTCCGCTAACAGGAAAATTGGGTCCTATATCAAATTCTGAATTAAAATTTACTCCAGAAGGAGATAATAAAAATTCATAAAATTTATTTGAGAGCCCCCCATGTGATGTTACCCACCAATCTCTTCCATTACCGTGCTTCACTGCGCTTATCCCTTCCATCAAGGTATCGGTAATCAATAACTGATTTTTCAGAATAACTTTTCCTAATCCCGAATTTAAATTCATGTCAATAATTGAACAATATAAACCAGGAATTAAATTGTTGTAAAATTTTTCCTGCGTGTAAAAAAAATAGTAAACATTGTTATGATTTGGATATGGTAAAATCAAAGAATTATAAACTGAAAAATTAGTATTGATAGAATCGCCATTTTCAATTTCTAATCCTAACCCGTTATAGAGATTGCAATAAAACTGAAAATTCGCTCCAATTATCATGGAATCAGGACCATTTAAATACATAATCAAATTACCATTCGAATCGGAAATAGATGTATAATTTTCTTCTAAATGCCAAATTGAAATTTCTTCAATAGATGGTTGGTTAGTAAGACAATCAAACTTTAGACAAACTGAGTCGCCAAGCACCCATGAATTTCCCTGACATTGCGAATACCCTTTCACAATACCAAGGAAAATGAAAAAAATTATTAATTTCTTTTTCAATGCTTAATTATTACAAGTGTAATGTACCACATTGTATAGAAAATATTAAATCCCCAACACCTCCTTCAGTTTAGAATACCCAGTTTTGCTGAGCGGAATTTTAGTTCCTGATTTCAGCAACGCACAGTATGATTCTTTCTCCATCAGTTCTATCCGCGTGATTTGCGAAAGCTGAATGATGTAGGAACGATGCGCGCGAACAAAATCTTTTTCGCTTAACAGTTGCTCAAAATAATTCATCGTTTTCTTTTTCATGAAAACTTCTGTCGCCGTATGAATTTTTACATAATCATCGCACGCTTCGATGTAACAGATTTCTGTAATCGGAATGATGCGAATTTGGTTTCCAGTTTTTACCACGATGCGGTTTTGCTCTTCGGGTTGCGCCGGTAAATTTTTAAATAATTCTTCTGAGCTTTTTGCAGGAGCAGCATTCTCGTGTTGCTGCATCCACTTGTTCAGCGCTTTATCAAATCGTTCCTTGCTGAATGGTTTTAATAAATAGTCAATTGCATTTGCTTCGAACGCTTTCATCGCATATTCATCATAAGCGGTGGTGAAAATTATTGCAGGCGGTTCGTCAATCAGTTCGAGCATTTCGAATCCGGTAATCTTCGGCATTTGAATATCCAGAAAAATTAAATCGGGTTGATGTTGCTGTATTGCTTTAATCCCTTCAAACCCATCACCACACTCCTGTAACAGTTGAATATTTTTATGAGCTTGCAAATATTCCTTCACAAGCGAACGGGCGAGCGGTTCATCATCAATAATCAGGCACCGGATCATGATTGCGGGATTTTTATAGTGGTTGAAAATATATTGATATTGGTGTCTTCACCAACAATCGATTTTGTATTCAGCAAATCGTTACGCGAAAACAACAGAAATAATCTCCGCTGCACCGAACTCAATCCGAAACCGGTTCCGCTTTGTGCTGTAACAGTTGCCGCATCAAACGGATTTTGAATTTCTATCGCCAAGTAATTTTCGTGTGCTGATGCTCTTATTTGTATCAGCACTTCGCCAACCGAATCGTACAATCCGAACTTGATTGCATTCTCTACAATTGGCTGTAACAGTAATGAAGGCAGCAGCAGTTTGTTGGTTTGTTCATCCGCAATGATTTCAGTTTTCAGGCGATGACCGAACCGCACTTTTTCAATTTCGAGATACAAACTGAGATGTTGTAATTCTTTTTCAAGAGTTGAAAATTGCTGGTCATCCTTTTTCAAAGTTCCTCTGAGAAAATCTGAAAGCTGCTGAATCATTTTGCGCGCCTGTTCGGGTTGTGAACCCGCGAGTGCGCTGATGGAATTTAAACTGTTGAATAAAAAATGTGGCTGCAGTTGCTGGCGCAGATTAAATAATTCTGCTTCGCGCGCTAATTTTTCCAATGAGGATTTCCGCGCATCGCTTTCCATTTGTCGCTTGTTATTATTCCACAACCAAATCACTAAACTGAATGAAGTGAGCAAAAGAGTTTCGTAAGCAATCCGGAAAATGATGGTGGAATTTATAACTGCACTTACCGGAGTAAACAATCCGGAAAAAATTTGTTGCATCACGAAAATAAAAATCAGTGAGATTGCTTTTGCTAAAAGTATATTCCAGAAAAAAAGATAAACCAGTTTACTATGCGATGGCTGATAAAACCGAAGTGTGTTGTACAAAACAAAAACAGCAAGTGCATTTAATGAATTAGAAACCGCACTGTCAGCAATGGCATATTGCCAGTCAAACCCAGACCAGTACAAACCAAATGCATGCAATGTTGACCATGTAAAAGCTATGACTGTTACAGCAGCAACCTGAACAAATAAAGAGTTTGATTTACGGGTGGTCATTTTCAGAATTCCACAAATGTATCAGCAACCTGAAGATGAAGAAAGGCAGATTTGCTTTTCACGCTCTGAATAAATTCTTCCGGTGATTCGTCTTCATGAGTCATTGAACAGAGTTCCATTCCGTTTTTCAGTTCCGGCAATTCATTTACTGATTCCACATCAATGAATTTCCATTCCACTTTTTTCTTCTTCGAAGGAAAAACTTCTTCCTCCGAAAATCCGATTTGCTTGGCAAGATGGAATGCTTCATCAGCATTTTTTGCCTGCATTAATCGCAGTTGAATATCGAACTGCGATTTGGTTTCATCACTCACCAGAATTCTGAAAACCAATTTTGTTAAAAACCATTTCATGTTTAGCTTTTAGGTTTTAGCTGTTAGCTCTTAGTGCTTAGCAGCATTTTTTTTTTAAATTGTTTGAATGTGTTTCCTAACTGCTAACAGCTAAAAGCTATCAGCTAAAAAGTCAGTAGCTGCAAATTTCTATACCGCCAAAAACACAATTCCCTTCGAGTATCAAAACTTTATTCGGGTCGGGTTTAAAATCGGGGCTGATGTGTCGCTTGTCTTCAATACCACCGAGCACAGCAGACATTTCTGTTTTCAATTCCCAATTAGCCGGAACAATTAATTTGGTTCCGCCAAAAACATTATTAATTTCAAGATGCACTGTACCACTTATATCTGCGTTCATCAGATTAATTTCAGCACCACCGAAAAAACAATTTATTTCACCTCCTTTAAAATCTTTTGACACAATATTTTTTTTTATCCCTCCGAAAATTGCATTTGAGTCAAGGTATTCACCCGTTGATTTATCGTGGCCCATTCCTGGATTGTTATGCCAATCCTCCCAGTTGCGATCTTTTCCTTCTTTATGCCATTGCTCCCACTTGCGATGTATTCTTTTATTATTTCCGCATCTGCGATGCGAATGACCAGATCTCAAAATCATAAATAATCCACCACAGATAACTACGGCAGGCCACAAATATTCTTTCAATTCTGTACCTGGATAAAACTCATCAATCATAAATACCCCGCCTATCATAATTGGAAAAATCCATCCCGAATTCCGGAATAAGGAACGAAAACCAATGAACACACCAATTACAATAAGCAACATTTGCCAGGTAAAAATCCATTCGGGAAAAATCACTCCTAATTTTTGTGCGAGTAAAATCGAACCGACTCCAACTACAATCAGTCCTCCCATAATTCTTCCGGCAGTATTTCTTACTTTAAAATTGCGATCTGCTTTTTGCTGATCAGTATCGTTAATTGTTTCCATTTGTATTTTTAATTTGATGGAACAAAAGTATCAGCACATCATTTTCCGGAAAGAGCAATTAGGTACGCAAGGGGTGGCAGTCGGTGAATAGCGGAAAACCGGAAGGGAACGAAACAGTAAGATGGCGGATAAATGGTTTTTCATTCAATGACGCAATCACATTTGTAATCTTATTTTTAAGCCCTGAGATTAACTCCCCGTTATGATCAAAAAATTACTGAAAGTATTTTCATTCGTCGCGCTTATTGCATTGCCGTTTATTTCTGTTGCACAAAACATCAGTGGAATAATAAATACATACACCGCAGTTACATCAATAGTAGGAACAACTATTTCTGTTACATCAGCAGCAGGATTTTCTGTTGGTGGGAAAGTGCTGGTTATTCAAATGAAGGGCGCAACAATTACGCAAGCAAACAACAATTCGTACGGCGATATTCTGGCTTACAACAATGCGGGTAATTACGAATACGCAACTGTTACAGCAGTGAATGGAAATAATATTTCCATTCAATCTCCGCTTTGCCGTCAATACACCATTGCTGATCTGGTGCAATTGATTACAGTTCCGCAATATGTGAACCCGACTGTTACAGCCATTTTGCTCGCGCAGGATTGGAATGGAACCACAGGAGGCGTGTTGGTTTTTGAAGCAACAGGAACTGTTACACTTAATGCAGATATTGATGTAAGCGGAAATGGATTTATAGGCGGTGCAACCTGTCTTGCAGGTTTCGGTTGCAACAACACAAATTATTTTTTAGGTACCGGTTCGGGAGGAATTAAAGGAGAAAGCATTGCACAATACATTGCAGGGCAGCAGGGAGGAATGGGCAAATTGGCCAATGGCGGTGGTGGCGGAAATCCCGGCAACTGCGGTGGAGGTGGTGGTGGAAATTTTGGATCGGGTGGTATTGGTGGAAATGAATACAGTGGTTGCGGCTCTTCGGGAATTCAGGGGGTTGGCGGTTCTGTTGTTTCAAATACGGGAAGCAAAATATTTCTTGGCGGCGGGGGTGGCGGTGGCTTCAGCGACAACTCACAATCTGTTACACCCGGAACAGATGGTGGAGGAATTGTGATGATCACTGCAAATGCATTTGACGGAAATAATTTTTTCATTCGCTCCGATGCACCTGATCAAACTTTAGTTGCCAATGATGAATCTGCAGGTGGTGGTGGTTCGGGTGGAACCATTTTGTTAGCTGTTCCGAATTTTTTAAGCACAACGAACATCACTACCAATGGTGGTGATGGAGGAAACACCTACAATAATATTTTCACCGGAGATTGTCATGGTCCCGGAGGTGGTGGTGGTGGCGGTTTGCTTTGGATTAGCGGTGCTTCGCTTCCGGCAGCAGTTAATTATTCTTCGAATGCTGGTCAGCCTGGGTTAGTACAAAATCCTTCTAGCAGTTGTTATAACACAACTTATGGTGCAGCCGCAGGATCAAATGGCGGAGTTTTATTAAATCTTCCGGGAGTGCAATTATTGGTTCCGGTTGATTTGGGAAACGATACTTCGTTGTGTCCATCACAAGCAGTTGTGCTGGATGCAGGCGCTGGTTATGCAACTTATTTATGGAACGATGGAAGTACCAACGAAACAGTGAGTGCTTTGCTTACCGGAGTTTATGCTGTAACAGTTACCACAGGAGCCGGTTGTTCGGATATTGATACTGTTACACTTTCACTTTTGCCCCCGATTGTTTTTACTGTTGGAAATGACACAACCGTTTGTCCGCACGAAAATGTTTTGGTGAACGCAGGAAATGGTTTTGCCGGATATTTATGGAACGATGGATCAATATCTCAAACTTTCGTAACCAACGACAGCGGTTGGGCAACTGTTACAGTAGCAGACACACTTGGTTGCCTTGGTAAAGATTCGCTGATGGTGAACTGGTATGTTGTTGCACAACCTGATTTAGGAAATGATACTTCTTTTTGCGTTGGCAGCTCACACACATTCGATGCTGGCACAGGAAACATTTCTTACTTGTGGAGCGATGGCAGCACAAACGTAACACTCACAACCGCAACTACCGGATTGTATAGTGTAACAGTCACAGATGTACAAGGATGTTCGGCGCAAGCTGCCGGAAATATTCTCGGATATTTTTTTCCACCAGAACTTGAAATGAATGATACTATTATCTGCCCCGGCACACCGGTTTTCGTTCATTCACCAGCAGGAAATTTGCAAAATACATGGAGCGATAGTTCAACATTTGATTCATTTATTGCCACATTACCGGGAGTTTACTGGCTCACTGTTACTACCAATCAAGGTTGCAGCACTACCGATTCGTTTGAATTGCGCGAGGCATGTCCGGTGTTAATCTATTTTCCAAATGCCTTTTCTCCGAATAATGATGGAGTGAATGATGAATTTTTTCCATTCGATTTTAATGTATCAGAATTTCATTTACGAATTTATAATCGTTGGGGCCAGTTGGTTTTTGCATCGGATAATTTAGATGAACACTGGGATGGAACCGTGGATAATGTGCCCTGTAGTATGGGTGTTTATATTTATTCAGCGGTCTATTCAGGTATCAGCGATGGTGCGCTTACTTCCGGCGAGTTGAAAGGAAATGTAACTTTACTGAAGTAAAATTTAACGGCTCTATTCCTGAATTTATTTATAGAATTTTTTTAGTTCCTAAATATTTTTAATTCTCATTTTTAAAACAATGTTTCTGATTAACAGAAACAATAAACTAAATACTATTGAAAGAGAAAATATAAATACCAACTGATAAAAAAGCGGAACCGTATTCATACCCGCCCACGATAAACTTCCCATGATGGAAAGTAAAAGTTCTATACTAAAAATGCTGCAAACAATTGCTCCTATAACAACTCTTGAAAAACCTGATTGAATGATTAAGGCATTTTTCTGCCAGGCATATCCAAGAATAAAAATTGTAGTAACACCTAAAAAATTTAAATGCAGGTAAGCAATAACATAGTTGCGCAAAACAAAAGATGCGTGCGCCATTTCAGGATAAATAATTATTACCTGCAACAGTTGTTTAATTATTAATGCGCAGAATGAAATGATAAATAAAATTTTCACCCCTGATTTTAATTCACTGAAAATTTCTTTTACCACTTTTATATTTTTTTGAAATAATTGAATGGTGAAAAACAATTGGAAAAAAGCGGCAGCAAAAGAGATATTCAGGAAGAAATGGTAATCAGGAAATCCCCAAAAGATACTCAGACAGTAAGTTGTAAGCGCACTTGCTGCTATCCAGTAAACCGGTTGCATGTAAAATTTATTTACGGCAGAAGTGTTTTTATGTAAACTGAAAAACAAAGCCAGGCAACTGAATATGAACCACCCGTTGTATTGAAAATGAATGTAAAACTGCACCATCAGGTAGTACCATATTACTTTTTGCGAACCATGCAAATTAGTAAGCACCGGACCAATTGCCCATAAACCCATAGTAGATAGAAATAAAAAAAACAAGGCGAACTGAACTAATTTTTCAGCAATGGGATTGACCAAAACATTTTTCATATCGCGGAAAATATTTACAGCAAACAGGTAAGTGATAATTACATAAACTGTTGAAAGAATGATGCTCACCACATCGTAACCATGAATCCAGAAATTTACAATGAGAATCAAACAGTTCACTTGATTCACCCAGAACAAAATGTGATACAATTTTCTGTTTGAAGTTTGTGGAGTGAAAGCAAAAAGCAGTGAAGCAAACAATGCCATAAACACCCAGCCCATCATAGCAATATGTGAATGTGCATGCAGCACATTTTTGTAATCGCTCACTATTTTTACTTCGTGAATAAATACATAGCGGAGCAATGTGCCGATGGAAGCAATCACTAAAAAATTAAACAGCGCTACTAAAAACCTTTTTCTGAAAACAGCTTCTTCCATCAACTACAAATCTTTTTTTGAAAATTTTCTTAACGCCCAAAAGAACGGAACGATAGACCAAATGATTAGCAAACCGATTGAGTAAATCATTCCAACTTTGCTTCCGAGAAAATCTGTAAACACAGCACCGCTGTAACCGAGCATGGCGCTCATTTCCATTTTCATCAGCACCATTACTCTTGAAACATCAACCGGATTTAATGAGAGCAACACCACTACAATTTTATCAATAGGGTAATCGCTGAAGTTGAACATGAGCATTAATACCAATCCATCATATATCAATGAAAAATACAACCACAGCACCAAACTCAATCCTATTCCTTTTGCTTTATCGCGTGTGAATACAGCAGACCAGAATGCGAGTGCGATAAAAATAATGGTGAGAAAAAATCCGCCAATCATCAGCAACAACGAAACTAAATCGGGATAAAAAATCAACAACGGAATTCCGGTTGCTAAAATAAATGCACCACCAACTGCTAAACTCAACGCCACAAATTCGCTGATGAAAATTCGTTTGCGGCTTACCGGTTGAGCCAGTAAAACTTCAATGAACTCAGCAGAGTTATACCAATGAATGGTGGCAAAAATCACACTCACCAACGGTACAACTAAAATAATAATGTTCAACAAACTCAATTGCACTTTCGATACATCATCCTGCAACAGAATAAATGTTCCGGTGAAAAGCAGCAGCAGCAAAAAATAAAAAAACACAAACCGGCTGCGCACCAAATCGAAAAATATATACTTAACTAATTTCATTTTTTCGGTTTCAGTTGGTTTGTTGCTTCATCAGTTTCGCCATTGCTTTTCCGAGTCGCTCCTCTCCTGTTTCAGCTTTCAGTTCTTCCATCGTTTTAAAAAACATCAGGTTACCTTCCAGCATGTACATCACATGTGAACTCAATTCATCCAAATCATTCATGATGTGTGAAGTGATGAGTATCAATTTATTTTTTTTGCGCTCCTGCTGAATTTTATCTTTTAATATTTCCGCACTCAAAGGGTCTAATCCAGCGGTGGGTTCATCAAGAATCAGAATTTCAGGATTAAATAAAAACGAAAGTGCCGCACTAACTTTTTGTCGCGTGCCGCCAGAAAGCGTGCGCATTCTTTTGTTATATAAAGAAGGAAGATGAAAAGATTCAATCAACTCTTCATCCAATGAAACCCCATTGTGTTTTCGAATATCCTTTATCATGTTGAAGAGCTGACCCATGGTAGTGTTCTCAGGATACCTTCCGATTTGTGGCATGTAACCAATGGCTTCGCGGTAATGAAAATTATTTTTGATGTTCTTATCGCTCACTATAATTTCTCCGCTGTCGGGAATCACCATTCCTAACACTGATTTTATAAAAGTAGTTTTGCCTGACCCATTCGGACCAATAATGGCCACACATTGATTGGCGTCAAACGACACTGAAACATTTTTCAGCACTTCTAATTTTCTGAACGATTTGCTAAGTTCCTGAACCCGGATAAGCATTGTTTATTTTTTTCATCATTGGGGAATTATCAATCAAGTCTTCAGGTATTACACCCGGAATAACTTTTTCAATCTTATCAAGTAATGTTACACAAAAGCTGCGCATCATCACCATGCTCTCCGGCATATTTTCGCTGAACATGCTGAACACACTTACCGGACGGAATGGAACATCACCAATACCGTTTTTATTCAAATCATATCCATCATACTGTTCCCAGTAATTTCCGGAATAAACATTTAACGAGAGTGATCCATTAGTTGCAATGTCGAAAGTGTTTCCTAAAAAATTATTGAATGCAATGGTGTTATTCATGCAACTCGCCTGAACACGAATGGCCCAGCCATTCTGAATAAAATCATTGCGCGAAAAGACTATTCGGTTACATCCTTCCATGTAAACTGCGGCAGTATTTTTTTCAAAGTGATTGTATAAAACATAACTGTCGTTAATTTCTTTCAGCAACAAACCATAGGCACTCGCCCCCCAGTTATCGCGATATGTATTGTTGAGCATTGTTATGTTTTTGCTGAACATGACTGCGACACCTGATCCATTATTTTCAAAAAGATTTTGCACGAAACGATTATTATCGTTGAACATAAAATGTAAACCGTATCGCATGTTTTCGTAACTGTGATTATTTGAAATGGTTGAACCCTGCACGAACTCAAAATAAATTCCATCGCGTTGCCCGGTTATTTCGTTGTGGTTTATTTCGCAATTAATACTTTGCCAACCATGAATTCCATTGCCAGCCATTTGTTGGTTTGCAGGATTTCCTTTAATAAAATTATTTTGAATGGTGCAATAATCGCTTGCAGCAATAAAAACTGCGTAACAACAATTTAAAAATTTATTTCCTGAAATAGTAATGTGCGAAACCTGCTGTGTTCTAATTCCCGCCAAATCATCCATTGATGAGAAGCCGGTGTTCTGAATTATTAATCCTGATATGGATACATTGCTTGTATCAATGGTAAATATTTGTCCCAATGATTCACCATCAATCACCGGGAAATTTTTTCCGATGATGGTAACAGGCGTATGAATTTTTATTCCGTGCTCTTTATAAATTCCGGCAGAAATAATAATGGTATCGCCACCTGCAATTTTTGTGAGTGCGGTTTTTACAGAAGAAATTCCGGCACCGCTTTTTGAAACTATAATTTGTTTCGCCTCAATGTTAAATGAACAAGCGATGAATAAAACTGCAATTAAGAAAGCCGCCTTTATTATTTTAACCATTCGTTCAAATCAACTTCGGTGCTGCCTTTTTTCGAAAGATATTCTTTCGCTTTTTCTTTTTTCACTGCAATAATATTATAGTTCATCGGTGTTTTAAACGAATCGTTTTTTACCAATGTAAGCAACGATGATTCTATCAAGGTTCCCGATTCAAATTCATTAAAATATATTTTTGAAATATCGCTTGCTGCAATTTTTTTATCTGCAATAAAATCGCGCAGGCATCCCATGTCATCAAACTTAAAAACTTTCCCTTTGTTAGAAATAATTTCTCCGCCATTGTTGTTTTTCATAATTGTCATTTGACAATAAGTACAATTATCAGTACCGATTTTTATTGGCTCAACAGTTTGTGAGCATGACGAAAACGATAGCAACATTAGCACTCCTATCAAATTAAAAACATGTGGCAGTCGCTTGTTGTGTTTTCTTCTTTTCATCCATTCAAAAAATAAAACCATAAAAGTTATTATCCCTGCTCCAACAATTATCCATCCTGCAATGTATGGCCGGCTGATGGCTTCAAAATTTAATAATTGCTTGTAACCGATTAATGGTGGCTGGTAACTCATTCCAGGAACTTGTATAGCAGCATGTGGATTTAAGTGATGACCGTAATCGTATCCCCAGCGAAAAAAATCGGCCAGCGCCGCAACAGCAAATAACACATCACCAATAAAAAATGAAACCAATAATTTGAATGAGCCGGTGATTGAAGCCAATAACCCCCACAATATATAAATGGCGATTAGTATTCCCAGAATTTTAAACTCCGGAAACATTTCAACCTTTATCATTTTCATTCCGATGTAATGGTTCAAACCATTGATGGTGTTTACATCACCGGTAATGTTATTGTGCCAGATAAACATTTCTAAGCCCTCGGGATATTGTGGAGCCCATAACTGAATGGACCAGATTGGAAAAAAATAAGAGGCGAAAAATGATAATGAAGCAATCGCAATTAATACCCGTGACATGGTTGATAATTTATGCGACTTATTATGGATACTCATTGTTATGGTTTTTTAATAGAAGTTAATTTCAAGCAAAGTTCAACCTGTTGAAATTGATTCAACGATTGGTATTGAACAATTTTAATTGTCATTAAAAAAACTGTCCGCCCGATTAAAGGCGGACAGTATCCACCATCCTGATTATTGGCAGATCCCCTTCTGCCAGTGGAATCTTTTATTATTCTTTAGTTCGACACCGGATTTTTTCCGAGCGAAAAAGTTAACGGAACATTTGAACCTGCCGGAGAAACCCGAATGTATCCCTGCATTTCCTGGTGCAATGCAGAACAGAAATCGGTGCAGTAAAAAGCAACTACACCTGATTTAGTCGGAACAAATTTCACAGTACGAGTTTGCCCCGGCATAATCAATGATTCAGAATTCTGATTTCCTTTTACAGCAAAACCATGTGGCACATCCCAATCCTGTTCAAGGTTTGTTACATGAAAATAAACTTCATCGCCCATTCTAACACCTTCAATATTATCAGGAGCCAAGTGCGAACGAATCGCTGTCATATACACATCAATCCGATTTCCGGTTCGAACCACTTTAGCATCTTTTTCGCTCTTGCAGGCATATGGATTAGTGTTTTCTTCAATCTTGTAAAACTTAGCACTGTTCTTCATTATCAGGTCAGCGGGAATAGCTTCCGCATAATGCGGTTCGCCAATGGTTGGAAAATCCAGTAGTAATTTCATTTTATCACCACTGATATCATACAACTGCGCCGATTGACAAAGTTCAGGGCCGGTAGGCAGGTATCTGTCCTTTGTAATTTTGTTATAAGCAACTACATATTTTCCCCATGGTTTTGCAGTGCATCCGCCCGGAACGCACAAGTGACCAATTGAATAATAAGTTGGAACGCGATCCAGCACTTTTAAATCCTTCACATTCCATTTTACAATTTCTGAAGAAACGAAAAATGAAGTGTAAGCATTTCCTTTGTCATCGAACTCGGTATGCAATGGACCAAGACCCGGCTTTTGAACTTCGCCATATAACACAGCATCGTATTTCAAAACAGGTATGCCACCATACTCTCCATCGTAAGTTTTATCGGCAATTGCTTTCTGCATTTTCGCAAAAGAGAAAACAGGAATCACCGCAGCTAATTTTCCACTTGCCACAATGTATTCCCCTGTTGGATTTACATCGCAACCGTGTGGTGATTTCGGACACGGCATTAAGTAAACCATATCAGGACAATTAGCAGGATCTAACACTTGCACTTCTGTTCCCCACTCTGTGGTTGCCATTTGTTTTCCTTCATCATAAATATTATGTGCATACTTCACGCTCATCTTTTTCCCTTTGTTTGCAGCCGCATATTCTTCCGCCTTTTTCCAATTCACTGCTACCACAAAATCTTTATCTTTTTGCGATGCGTTTACTTCCAACAAAGTATTTGCCTGTTCAGAATTATAACAAGAAAAGAAAAACCAATCGTGACTCGGGCCCTTTCCTGCCCTTGATAAATCCAGATTCACTCCAGGCAACATCACTTGAAATGCAATGCTTAATCGACCGGTTTCAGGATCAACCTTAATGAAGCTTGCAGTAGAATGAAAGTTCTGTTTGTATGATTCAATTGGTACATCATTGTTGTCATCCAACGGAACCGAAAATCTTGTTCCGGCGATAGTATATTCTGTGTTTTCAGTAATAAACGGTGAGGAGTGGTTACCGTTACTGTTTGGTAATTCAATGATCTCTTCAGTTTCAAATGTTTTTAAATTAATGCGCGCAACCCGAGGCGTGTTGTTTCCGTTTCCGAATGCCCAGCGACCATCGTGAATACCTTTTGTTTCAGACAAGGCAACATGGTGTAAGTCGTCCCACGGTATCCAGCCATTACTGGTCATCAACATCGCCTTTGTTTCTTCAGTATAACCATAACCACTTTGCGGGTCGGCAGAAAAAACCGGCATCACACGAAACAAGCGACCCGATGGCAAACCATACACAGCCATTTGTCCGCTGAAACCACCTGAAACGAAATTATAGAACTCATCATACTTACCCGGAGCTACATAAACTTTTGATGCCGCATCACCTGAAACTGCAGACTGTGTACTGTGCGTTTTACATCCAACAAAAGAAATTGCAACACTTGCAACTACCAATGAGATGAATATTAATTTTTTCATACTTTGAAATTTGATTTTATTTATTGGGATTTAATTAAATTATTTTTCTCCGTCGTTGTTTCGAATAAATTCTAATACAGTACGCGCATCGTGGTCGCTTAAATTCTGATTAGGCATTCTGGTTAAACACACTTCCAGCATTTTTTGCGCTTCCGGACTTTTGTCAATCATCTCTTCTGTGTTGGTTACAAAATTCATGATCCACTCAGGAGTCCGTCGAGTAGTTACTCCTTTCCATCCGGGACCAACCAATTTTTCATCAGTTAGTTTATGACACGATAAACATTTCATGTTGTAAACGCTTTCGCCTTCTTTCACCCAATCCTGATTGAGCGGATGTGTGAGTTCAACATTGGTAAATTTTCCAACGCCCTTGTCATCAATATTTTTATTTACTTCATCAGGAACCATTGATTCAGGAGTTTCGCTGCTGCCTTCTTCTTTAGCAGGACTTGAACATGCAGCCCAGAACAAAAGTCCAAGCGCTACAACAGGGAGTTTTAATTTTTTCATAGGGTTTGTTTTTTTGAGTTTGATAAAAAAATTGTATTAATTTTTTTACGCTTCAAAGGTGAATGACCCTAAAAATTGTTTGCATGATATATATCAAATACTATTATGATTTATATCATAAAGTGAATTGTTGCCGCTGCAACACTTTTACAGCGTAAAAGAATTTCATTGATAAATTAATTAATCAAAATAAAAATTAAACTCTTAAAAATTAAAAAAATGAAAAAGATTTTTCTTCAATTTTCCCTCGCAGCATCCTTAGTATGTATTGTCTTTTCATCCTGCAATTCTGAAAACGAAACAAGCACTGATGCAGCATCTGAATCGGCCGGTACACCCTTAACAGGTCAATCAGGTGTGAAAGATGATGTGTCACAACCAAATGTTGTTGGCATTGCTGCCGGTTCTAAAGATCACACCACACTTGTTGCTGCAGTAAAAGCCGCTGAGTTAGTAGATGCACTTTCCAATGCAGGGCCCTTCACTGTGTTTGCACCTACAAACGAAGCTTTTGATAAATTACCTAAAGGAACTGTTGAAGATTTATTGAAACCTGAAAACAAAGAAAAGCTGCAAGCTATTTTACAACACCATGTAATGACTTCGGCTTTGGAAGTTTCCTTTTTTCAAGATGGTCAATCAATGGGAATGGTGGATGGAACCAATGTAACATTTCATGTGAAAGACGGTGCTACTTACATTGATGGTGCAAAAATTATTGGCTCAGCGCGCGCTTCAAACGGGTGGGTACATATTGTAGATGCGGTTGTGCTTCCTCCTGCAAAATAATTACTGCTTATTAAACTCCAATGTCTGAAAAATTCTGCTTCAACTCAGAAATTTCTCCGGCAATTTTCTCAAAGATTATGACAAATAAAATCCCTGCTTGTTCAACTTGCACAATAAAGTCGTGTATGATTCAGCGATTTGTAAGTACAGAATGGAAACTTAAAATTGAAAAAAGAAAAACAGTTTCGCTATTTAAGAAGGGGCAATTGCTTTTCAACGAAGGAAATCCGGTAACAGGTGTGTATTTTATTTATTCAGGTAAAGTAAAAATATTTTTGAATGGTCCAGGCGGCAAGGTGCATATAACAAGGCTTGCCGGCATTGGTGATATTGTTGGTCATCGTGGTTTTAATTATGAAAAAATATATCCTGCAAGTGCTGCAACTATGGAAGATTCAGAGATTGGATTTATTTCAATCTCAGATTTTATTGATGCATTAGACAACAATGCTCCTTTGTTAAATGAATTCCTCTTTTTTTTAGGAGATGAATTAAAGCGTTCAGAATACAAGTTTCGGTCATTTGCACAAATGACGGTGAAACAACGGCTTGCCGAGGCATTGCTGAATATTCGCAGGGTGTTTGGTGAAAAGAAAATTGAAAAATTCAAAGTTCTTGATGCATTGATGAGTCGGCAAGAACTGGCTGATATGACCGGCGCTTCAATTGAAGAAGTCATTCGAACAATTTCTCAAATGAAAAAAGAAGGAATTATTTATACCATTAAAAAACACATTGGTATTAAAAACGATAAAAAAATATTTGAATTAATTGCCGGTTATCCGCAGTTTTGGAAATAATTTATTTTATATGAATTATTTTTTTTCACAGCATTCCATTTTAATTTCCCGGTTACTGTTGTGATTTACTCCGGGGCTGATGTATGGAATGCCAAGATTTAATCCGCGAATAATTAATAACACAGCTACTATTGAAGCTAAATATGGAGCAACATGACCAAGTTTGTTCTTCCAATTCATACTGATAAACCCTGATGTGATTGTAATGGCAAGCATAGCCGGTATGGTTCCTAAACCAAACAATGCCATGAACGAAATGGTATGAATAATATCAACCTGAAAAATGGCAACTCCCAATGCGAGATAAACAAAACCACAGGGCAAAACTCCATTTACCAAACCAAGCCCCAACCATTTTGCACTGCTCTCTTGTTTTATTAATAGTCCGAAAACTTTTTTCATTCCAACAGAAACTTTATTTGAAATAAAATTGAGTGAATGAAATTTTGATGAATAAAAAGTAGTGAGAACAAACAACAATAAAAACAAACCGGAGAAAATTGAAATGGCTTGTTGCGCTCCTGCAAAGTTTAATGTGCTGCCAAAAATTCCAAGTAATAATCCAAGTGCTGAATAAGTGATGACTCTTCCTAAATTATAAAGCAGGCGATTGAAAATAAATTTTCGTGAATTGTTTTTACTTCCGGCATACATGGCAATTGGGCCACACATACCAATGCAATGAAAGCTTCCGGCAAAACCCATTAACAAGGGAGCCCACCAATGCATGTCAGTTCAATTTTATAAATGATTGTTTGTAATAATCTTTCAGTCCATCATTCCAGTTTACTTCTACTCGGTACAATCCTTTTTTCCAACTGCTGTAATCAATTGATTGGTTGTGTGCATCGTTGGCAGCTATGGAAATGGTTTTATCATCAGCAGAATTATCAGGTCGCATGAAGTAAATAGTTCCCTTTAAAACAGTGGTGTTAGCTGCGGTTGGAAAATTCAGCTCAACCGATTTATTTTCTACATGCACATTCAATTGTAATGGTGTTGCAAGTGCCGTTGCATTTTGTTCTTTATCATATTGCTGTTGAAATTTTATTTCCTTGTTGTAATAATCAGCACTTACCAGATCAACAGGATGTTGGGTGCATTTATAAACAAGAAATAAAATTCCCAATGCGAAAGCGATATAAAGCGCTGCAATGCCAAATCCCCAATTAAATTTTGGTGTGCTCATTTTCATTTTGTTTTTCATTTTCATTTCCATCAGAATCTTCATTATAAATTTTCACCGGTCCTATGAAAGTAGATTTCACCACATCAATCAGTTTTCCTTTTGAATACACTTCAATGGTAATCGGGTTTTTATTTTTCTTAATTAAAAGTTCATCAGCGATTATCAGAAACGGTTCGTTCAGTGATCCATCTTTTAAAATGTGAAGGCTTTGTATTCCCATTAATTTTAATTCGGCGTTGAAGTTTATGAGTTTCAATTCTACATCCTGATCATGAAATGTTTTATTCACCAGCGTAACTGTAAACAGGTTGCTGACCTTTCCTCCGGGTTGTTTCATGAACAACTGACCAGGCGCACGCAGCACGGTTGCTTCCACATCGGGTCGGCGAATTATTAATACAGAGACAATTGAAAACAACAAGGTGAACACAAAAAGATAAGCCCACATTCTGGTGGTGAACTTAAAAGGGATTCTCTTCTCAATACTGTCCGATGATGAGTATCGGATTAAGCCTTCCGGCTTGTTCACTTTGGTCATGATGCTGTCACATGCATCAATGCATGCAGCACAATTAATGCATTCGAGTTGTGTTCCGTTACGAATTTCAATTCCTGTTGGGCACACATTCACGCACAATTTACAATCAATGCAATCGCCATGAAGGTTCGAAATTTTTCCGCGCGGTTCGCCACGAACATGATCATACGCAACAACTATGGAATTTTTATCAAGCAACACTCCCTGCAATCTTCCATAGGGGCACACAACCAGGCAAACCTGTTCGCGCATGTAAGCGAAAACAAAAAAGAAAACAAAACTGAAAATGATAATTGAAATGAAACCACCGAGATGATGCCTGATTGGTTCGGTTGCAATTTTATACAACTCATCAATTCCGATTATATATGCGAGGAAAATATTTGCAATGAAAAATGAGATGATGTAAAAAATAAAAACCTTAGTTAAGCGCAGTCTTATTTTTCGTGTCGTCCATTTCGACTCAGCTAAATTTCGTTGTTGCGCTGAATCGCCATCAATCCAGTATTCAATTTTCCGAAAAATAAATTCCATGAAAATGGTTTGCGGGCACGACCATCCACACCACCATCGCCCAAAAATGGAAGTGAAGAAAATGATAAACACAATGAGTGTAACCATTGTTAACCCGAACAGAAAAAAATCCTGCGGCCAGAATGGTATTCCGAAAAAAATAAATCTCCGCTCCAAAACATTGAATAAAAAAATCGGGTGACCATCGTACTTCACGAAAGGCCATAGAATTAAAAATCCAAGTAATACATAAGCAACAATGTTTCGCCACCTGAAAATTTTTCCGGTTTGCTTTTTCGGAAACAGCCACATGCGCTTCCCCTTGCTGATGGTGGAGGTAGCATCTCTGAACGATTCTGAACCTGAAGACTGTGTGTCGAGCACGGGGTTACTCATTAATCACAATTTATTTTTTAAGAGAAGTATCAGCGGGTGCGGCAGCAGAATCATTTGCAACTATTGGTTCATACAAAGTACCCTGGGGAGCTTTCGGATTTGGAGGATTGGTAACCTGTAATGTCATAACAAAACTCGCCAGCTTTTGAATATCAGCAGGCTTGTAGGTAGCCCCCCACTGCGGCATTCCTTTATCAGCAACTCCGGTTTTTATGGTTTTGTAAATGCTGTTGATGTCGCCACCATGAATCCAGTATCTGTCGGTAAGATTTGGACCTGCACCACCTTGTGCTTCCGGACCGTGACAAGCTGCACACACATTGGAGTATAATGATTTTGCATCGGCTAAACTTTTTTCATCAGTCAACACCACCACATTGTTTTCGTCCACTGCGGTTTCGGTCGAATTTTTATTCAGTAAATCTGCCTGATCTTTGGCTATTCGAATTTCTTCGGCATAAGCTTCTGTTGATGATAATCCAGGGCCTCCTAAATGAAAATAAAAAATATAGCATACTGCAAAAATTATGGTTGCATAAAATCCATATAGCCACCATGGTGGTAAACTGTTATCCAATTCTTTTATACCATCGTAATCATGATCAAGCATTATATCTTTTTCTTTATTCAATGGAACTGATGAGTTAAATGAATCGAGTACACGATCCCACCATCCAATTTTTAGTTCGTCAGCAGTAGCTTCATTTATTTTTTCTTTCGCATAAATTTCTTTAATCATTTTCATAAAATAACTACTGAGCCAGAGCACAATTGTTATGAGTGTGATGTACACCGCCAATAATAAAATAAACATCAGGTTACCTGCGCTGTACCACGATGTGGTAACAGGCGCGGCAGTTGTTGTGGCAGTTTGCGCTGAAGAAAATAACGGCAACAGAGTGGTAATGCTTAGCAGAGCCAGAAGCGTTTTAAATTTATTCTCTTTTGATTTATCAATAATGATTTTAAAAAAAGCCGCCATGTTTTTAGCAAGTATGTAAATGAAACCTGCTATTACAATTAAACTTCCGGCTACCACCACTACCACAAATGATTGTTCGAGCGGAAAGGATGTTTTCTCGCCCGGAACCTGTGCAAGTGCAGCAAGCGGCAGCATGGCTGAAGTAAAAGTTATTATTCGTTTTATGAATGTTGATTTCATGATTTAATTTTTTTCCGGTTGTTAATGAATCAGGATTTTAAATTTTCTTTTTTCTCGGTCACTGTTCCGTCTTCCAAAGGGAGCTGGCTCATTTGGTTGATGAATTCCTTTCGACTGGTAATTGCATAGAACGAAACAAGAATGAAAAAAATAAAGAACAGAACGAACACAATTGACTGCAGCAAACCTGCCACCTCAACTGCTGAGAGGTTATTGCTTATCATTTTGCAGAGGTTTTAGGTTTTACATTAATATCAGAACCAAGTCGTTGCAGGTAGGCAATCACAGCAATAATTTCTTTATCGCTTGTAACATCAAAACCTTCTTTGTTTAATCCCTTACTAATTAAAGCGGCTTGTTTTTTCAAATCATCAACAGCAATTTTGTCGTAACCGGCCGGATATGGAACTCCTAATGTTTGCATCGCTCGAATTTTTGCAGGTACTATTTCATTATCCAAAATATTTTCTCCAAGCCATGTATATGCAGGCATTATAGACCCGGTGGAAGTACTTTGCGGATCTAACAGGTGTGTGTAATGCCACGAATCAGGTTTGTAATTCTGATTTCCTTTTCCTTCGCGCGCTAAATCCGGCCCGGTTCGTTTTGATCCCCATTGAAACGGATGATCATAAATAAATTCTCCCGCTTTGGAATATTCGCCATAGCGTACAGTTTCAGAACGGAACGGCCGCACCATTTGTGAATGACAAAGACTGCAACCTTCGCGTATGTATATATCGCGTCCTTGCAATTCAAGTGGTGTATATGGTTTCACGCTTGCAATGGTTGGTATGTTTGATTTGATTAAAAAAGTTGGAACAATTTCCAGTAAACCACCAATCACAACAGCAATAAGCGCCAAGAAAGTAAACTGAATTGGCCGGCGTTCAATCCAACGATGCCAGTGTGAACCTCCGTGC
>JAHEZG010000220.1 GCA_023251195.1 Chitinophagaceae bacterium
GAGCAACAAAATACTTATCGGCAGCAATTATTGTTTCTCCTGAACATGCACATGAGCGGGAGTTTACTTCAACCTATAATCAGTTTCAGCATTGATGTTCCCGAAAAGGATCGTGGTGAGTTAGGTGGAGTTGTTTATGCAAAACTCAATCAGCTCAACCAAGAAGAATCTGCATTGAATAAGCAAGTGTTTGCGCTGCTTGTGCTCAATCGATTTGTGGCGGATGATCCTTTACAAACAGCACAAACTTTCGGACCACAGGATCTCGCACGCAATAGTGTAAGTCAGTTACTCACTCAACAACTCAATCGTTTTGCAGGAAATTATTTAAAAGATATTGTGAGTTTAGATCTCAACCTTAATTCGTATGAAGATTATTCAACCGGTACCGCTCAAGGTCGCACACAATTAAATATTCTCGCTTCAAAAGATTTATTCAGAAACAGATTGAATGTACAGGCCGGTGGAAATGTTGATTTGGAAGGAGCACGAGCAAAACAAAATTCAGTAAGCAATTTTGCCGGAGACCTTTCTGCGGAATATAAAATAACTCCTGCCGGAACATTGCGTCTGCGCGTTTATCGTCGAAATAATTATGATGTACTCGAAGGACAAATAGTGGAAACAGCTTTGGGGCTTTTGTTCATTCGCGACTTCGATCGCCTGCGCGATATATTTATTGGTGACAAAAAATTGGGATATGATATCCCTTCAAAATGAAATAAAACAAGCGAGCCCATTGTTCCATTAAATCAGTATCCGGAACCTAATCCAAACCCGATAAATCCTCGCGATATAAAATAATTTTAAAATTATTTGACCTGTTTATCCGTTTAAAATTGTAGAAATATTTTATCAGAGTGAGGTCAAACATGCCGCAACAAAATCTTAAATCCACTTCTATTCAATAATAAAGCAGAAGTGAGGTTGGCTCTTTCTTTTCATTATTCAACTATTACAAAGAATAGAGATTATGAAAAAGAATATTTTTTTTTTAATAAGTTTAGCTGTGTTTCTTACCGGAAATGAAGCGTGCAAGAAAGAAGGTTGCACAGATTTTAATGCAGCAAATTATAATACACAAGCTAAGAAAAATAAAGGTTGTCAGTACCGCTTTGTTTCTACCATTGAAGTTTCAGGTGTTCCTGCAAGAAAACAATCGGGTGATTCATGGGATGAAGATGGAAGCGGACCTGATTTAAAATTAAACTTCGGAAAGAATTCAAGTATGGGTTATGATTTTACAACTGAAGTAAAAATTGATTCTCTCTCAGCTGTTCTTATTTCAAATTTGAATACCCCATTTACCGATGAAGTTTGGAAATTCGAATTAATTGACGATGACACACTTGCTGATTCTGATATAATTTTAGTCGGAACATTTCACCCTCTTCAAAAAGGTCAAACAGGAAATTTTATTTCAGTTGGATCTGATAAACTGAAAATTCATATTAATTATATCATTCATTAGAATTACGGGAATTAATCATAATGTCCGCTCCTCTTTTTATTTTCAAGATACAACAGAAGAAAAACCTTTTGTTCTGTTCTTGTTTGATGAATAGCATTTCTAATTGGAGAATAACGATCATTGATGTAAACATATTCCTCCAAACCGACGCTTAGGTTTTTTATTAGTGTAACAGTTATCCGTGGTCGTAATACACCAATTAAATTATCCCCAGCTAATCCAACATAAGTATGCACCCAAAAATAATATGCATTGAAATTTACAGTGGCTGCATTACCAATATTAAATGTGCTTTCGAATTTTCCTTCCAGCCCGCCTCCGAAGTTATAATTACGAAAGTCAAGTGTATCTAAACCAAAGTGTGTGCTGCTACCTGCAAAAGGCACCAGGCATAAATGAAGTGAAGTATAAAGATTCGATTTCTTGTGAATGTTTAGTTTGGAAATAACTCCTTCCCCAAATCCAATTGTTCCCAATTCAAAAGTTTGGTTATCCCAGTAGTCATAATATTGAAATAGACCATGAATCAAACTGAGCTTTCCGACTGAAGAAGTATTTGTAAACAAATTTCCATAACCTGAAATTTGATTGATGAATTTATTAGAAGCATTGTAACTCATATCCATTCGGATTCTGAATACATCAAATGGTTTGCGTTCTCGCTTTTCAAATGGGTTTCCATAATCCACTTGTATATTCAGCATTTCTTTCATTTCTCCTGTGAGAAATTCCTGATTTGTATTTATTTTCTGAATGCCGGCAAAAAGAGAAATGTTACATGGCTCTTTCTGATACACTTCCCTTGGTGTTACACGAGACATTTTACCTTGCACAAATCTGTTGAATGCAAGTTCAGGAGAAATTAAACCTGCGGCAATTTCCCGAAACACCCGCTCTCCTCCCCTGCTCTGATCATCCAAAATATTTTCACTCAAACGATAAAATATTTCTCCTAAAAAAATTCCGTTGATTGGAGTATTGATAATGTCGTTATAAGATGGACGGGTTGTTTCAGCAAAATACTCCCACATCAAACTTCCGCCAACAGCAAATGGAGCGGACTCCCAGAAATCATATCCATTTGAGCGTGCTGCAGTAAAATAAAGAGTTCCGGAATATGGATGTCCTATAAAATTAATTCCAAATTTATCTGAATCCCACTCCCAACCTTCTTTAAGATTTCGCTTCCATGTTTCGGGACCAATGCGGGCGTAGTCATAATTAAATGCATACCTGTCCAATGCCCATATCAAACCATTAGTGCCCACAATTTCAGAAATCGGAATCCACAGCGGATATTTTTTATTGTACAAGGTGTCATCATCCGTTAAATTACCATACATGTTTCGATGATGGCTGTGCTTCGGTGTATCTGCAATAGATAAAAAATGCGGTGTCAATTGATATCGAAAATCACTCTTGAAGTTAATCGATAAATACGACCAGGTTTTAAATCCGGAAAAATTATTTTTCTCAAGTGAAGCAAAAGTTTTTAATTCCTGAGCTTGCGTAAAAACAGGGAAACACATTGAGAAAAAAAATACCCGAAAGATTTTCATCTTTTTCAGCCCAATGGTTTTCTACCCTGTATAACATTCAACAATATTGCAATTACTGCAATAACCAAAAGAATGTGAATGATCCCTCCGGCTCCATAGCCAACGAATCCAATCAACCATGAAATGACAAGAATTACTGCAACGAGGTAAAGTAGATTTCTCATGTTTTTAAAAATTTAGTTAATAGTTATTGACCAAATATGAGTCCACACAAAATCCTATGGCACTCTTATTTCTCAAAGATTATCAGAGAGAAAAAATTATGAGAGAATACATAACTCAAAAACTAATTAAAGTTGGAACCCGGATTTCGAAATCCAGAGGATGGCAACACCTGAAAAAAAATCACCCGAAAAAACATGCTTTTATTAAAAGCAGAATAACATTAAAAGATTTTTCAGGATTGCCGTTAACACTGCTGTTCATTGCAATGGCAATAAATCTTCTGCTACTGAATCGTTTTACAGAAGATGTGATAAACGACAAATCATTTATCAATATGGACAGCATTATCTCGAAAAAATTATTTGCTATCCGCACTTTGGGAATGGCGAAATTTTTCTACTACTTCACTATGTTTGGTCAGGTAGAGGTAATAACTGCAGTTGCAATTGCAGCAATCATAATTTCCATCTGGAAAAAAAAATTACATTTCATTGTTCCGATTTTTATTTCAGTTTTGGGATGCAGTATATCTATGTTCTTTGGAAAAGGAATTTTTAAAATTCAGCGACCAAACGAATTATCTTATTACCACATTGATAATTACTCCTTTCCAAGCGGACATTCAGCAATCGCCATTGCCTTCTATGGTTTGCTGTTTTATTTTTTCATCCGACATAATTATTCTTTTCAAATCAGAATGATTTTATTCCTGATTGCTGCAATATTTATCGCAATGATTGGTTTTAGCAGATTGTACTTGTGCGAACATTTTCTGAGCGATGTCATTGGTGGTTTTATTCTCGGAGCACTTTGGTTGCTTGTCAGCATCAGCACACTTGAATGGGAAGAATATAAAATCATGAAGCGAAAGCCGGTTGCTTATCTCTGATTTTCATTTTTCACTGAATTGCTTTTGCGCGGTTTCATTTTTGCTTTAATGATATGTGAAACAAATATTTTCTCATGTTAAATAATCATAATTCCAATAACCGATTAGCCCGGCTTTTCATTCAGCTTAAGAAATATTCAATCAAAATACTCCCACCTTTTATTTTCTGTTTTCTTTTTAACGGGGAAATTTATTCCCAAAATTCCCCAATAGATTCCTTATTGAATTCAAAAACTGATTCAATAAAATTAATTCCGGGAAAAGATTCAACTGTAACATTTCAATCATCCCTACATCCATATAAAATTAATGGATGGGTAAGCGGCAGTATTTCATTAGTCGGAACAATAGGTGATTATTATGCAATACCAAGAATACTTGGTAAGGAAAAAATTTCGGATGAAGAACTTTCGACTTTAAATCCGGGTGTGTTAACGCGATTTGATCGATGGGCTTTAATGCAGGATCCAATTAAGCGCGTTTACTTCGATCATCTTTCCGACCAAGTCATAACGGGGATTTTTATTTTACCTGTTACACTTGCATTAGATAAAAATATCCGGCACGATGGATTGAAATTGTTGCTCATGTATTACGAAAGTCAGGCAATAACATTTTCAATTTTCAATTACAGTCCGCTCGGTCCAACATTTCAAAACAAGTTCCGTCCAATGGCTTACTATACAGATATTCCGATTGGAGACAGAAACATTGGCAATAACCGCAATTCATTTTTTGCCGGTCATGTGTCATCAGCAACTGCCGCATCTTTTTTTTTGGTGAAAGTTTTTTGCGACTATCATCCGAATATCGGGGTAAAAAAATATTTATTATATACAGCCGCTGTTATTCCAGCGGCTGCAATGGGGTACCTGAGATTGCGGGCATTAAAACATTTTCCGTCCGATATTTTGGTTGGGATGTCAGTGGGTGCAATCTGTGGTGTTGCAATCCCATCACTTCATGCGAAAAAATATAAGAATCTAAAGCTATCCATTTTCACATCTCCAAAAGGAGCAACGGGATTTTGTGCAAACTGGAATTTCGCATCTATTCGGGAATGATGATTGATACTTAATTAAGAAAGATTAAACAGAACAGACATTTTATGAACGCGATTAACGAAGGAAGAGACCAGCATTTTTCATCTGATGGAAATTTAATGACAACTACAACGGAGGATTTTTCTAAAGTAGCAGAAGAAATAAAAAAACATGTCAGGAAAGTATTTCATGATATTATCAGCACACGACATAAATATCACAACCTTGCACATACAGAAGGTGTGGTTGAGGCCGCCGCTAAAATTGCTAATCATTACAAACTCAGCGAACAGGAATTATTTATTCTGGATGCTGCTGCCTGGTTTCACGATATTGGTTACTTCACTGTAATTGAAAATCACGAAGAAAAAGGTGCAGCTCAGGCCGAATCATTTCTAAGAGAAAAAGGAGTTGATGAAGAAATAATCACTAAAGTTAAAAATTGCATCCTGGCTACACGCATGCCGCAGCAACCTGCAAATTTGTTAGAGCAGATTTTATGTGATGCCGATTTGTTTCATTTAGGAACAGATCAGTTCATTACAAATAATAAAGCAGTCAGAAAAGAAATAGAAGAATTGACAGGCTACAAAATCAAAAAAAAAATATGGCGCGGACAAAGCATCGAACTGTTAGAGCAACATCATTTTTTCACTGACTATTGCAATCAACTGTTAGAAGAAAAACAACAAGAAAATCTGAATTTGCTAAAAGAAAAAATGGCAGTAAAAAAAAATCATAAGGAAGATGATGACCTAAAAAAAAAACTTTGAAAGAAAATACTGACCGTAAAAAAACAATGTCGGGCGAAGAGAAAAACCAGAGGGAAGAAATAAAACAAGAAAATAAACTGGAAGAAATAAAAGCGAAAGACGCACCCGCCAGTCGCGGAATTCAAACAATGTTTCGAATTACTTCAAGCAATAATCAGAAGTTAAGTGATATGGCCGATAATAAAGCACATATAATGATCACTGTAAATTCGATAATTCTCTCTGTTGTGCTTGGAGTTTTATTTCGCAAGCTTGATCCTGAAAATTCATTGGTTTATCCAACCATGCTTTTTATTGCAGTGAGTTTAACAACTATCATTTTCGCCATTCTGGCAACAAGACCTTCTATACCAAACGGAATATTTACAGACACTGACCTTGATGAAAAAAAAGTAAACCTTTTATTCTTTGGAAATTTTTATAATATGACTCTCGAACAATATTCAACAGGCATGTCCCGGGTTATGGAAGATCGGGCATTTCTATATTCAACACTTATCAAGGATGTGTATTCACAGGGAGTCGTGCTTGGTAAAAAGTACAAACAGCTTCGCATCTCCTATAATATTTTCATGTTCGGATTAATTGCATCAGTAATCTGTTATGTGGTGGCGCTTATGTTTTTTACTCCAGTCGACTTGCAAACCACTTTAATGAATGCGGAAATAAAAAACCCAACGGAGTACCATCTCACGCATC
>JAHEZG010000221.1 GCA_023251195.1 Chitinophagaceae bacterium
AAGAGCGGAGCAGCAGCGGTTGTCATCATTAACACACATGCTGATGCTGAAGATCCTGCAAAGAATTTTTCAAAATATTTAACCCCGGTTTCAATTCCGGTTGTGTTTGTAAAAAAAGCTGCATATGAAAAATATTTTACTGAAAAAGAAATTTTAATTCAGTTGAGCGTGAGCCTCGAAAAAATATCAATCACAGGCCACAACATAATTGCGTTCAAAAACAACGACGCCAAAACTACAGTTGTCATAGGTGCGCATTACGACCACCTCGGCCACAATGAATATGGAGGCTCATTGCACAAAGGTGAAGGCAACGGCATTCACAATGGCGCCGATGACAATGCAAGTGGAACTGCCGGAGTGATGGCACTTGCATCGGTGCTTTCCAATCAAAAAAATGCGAACAACAATTACTTGTTCATTAATTTTTCGGGTGAAGAATTAGGACTCATTGGTTCAAAATATTTTGCCGAGCATTCAACAATTGATACTTCCACATTTAATTACATGATTAACATGGATATGATTGGAAGATACAATCCGGAAAAAGGGATGGAGATTGGTGGCATGGGCACCTCATCACAATTTGATTTCATCCGCACAATGAAAGACGATAGTTTAAAATGGAAATTAGGGGAGAGCGGAACCGGCCCTACAGACTTTACTTCATTCTATCACATCAATGTTCCGGTGTTAAATTTTTTTACCGGTGTGCATGAAGATTATCACAAACCAACCGACGATGCCGATAAGCTGAATTATAAAAAGGAAGCGGAAATTCTGGAACTCGAATTACGAATTATTGATTCGCTCAATAATAAAGGTACACTCACATTTACCCGAACCAAGGAAACTGAAAGCACAGGCACGCCAACCTATAAAGTGAAACTTGGAATTATTCCCGATTACATGTACGAAGGAGTTGGATTGCGGGTGGATGGTGTAAGTGATGGATTGGTTGCAGCAAAAGCCGGAATTCAAAAAGGTGATATCATTATTAAAATGGGTGACTTTACTATTTCTGATATTCATGTTTACATGAAAGCACTTGGTTCCATTACTAAAGGTGATATTGTATTGATTATAGTGAAGCGTGGCGATGAAGAAATAAAATTACCTGCCACTTTCTGATGCCGAATTTTCTTTTAATCGAAACTGCCTCATCAGTTTGTTCTGTTGCTGCAGCAAATGAAAATGGAATAATTGCAGTTCGTGAAAATGAAGATGGACAACAACATGCAACACTCATTACAGTTTTTGTTGATGAAGTGCTGAAAGAATCAAGCTTCAGTTTTGATGCAATAAATGCAGTTGTTGTAAGTGCAGGACCGGGCTCTTACACCGGATTGCGAATTGGTATAAGTGCAGCAAAAGGAATTTGTTTTGGGGCGGATCTTCCTCTGATAGCAATTGATTCATTGCAGGCATTGGCAAATGGATTTGCTGAAGAAAAAAAATATACAGGAATAATTTGCTCGGCATTTGATGCACGCCGCGATGAAATTTATTATGGAATTTGGAATGAAAATTCTGAAACTATAGTCACTTCCCGAGCAGCAATTTTGAATGATGAATTTCTTTCAGTCATTCATTCCATTGATTCACCAATTGCATTTGTTGGCAATGGAGCGTTAAAGGCGACCAATTTTTTGTCCGATAAGAAACATAGCTGTCATTCCGATATTAAATCTTCAGCCGGTTATTTACTCGCAGCCGCAATAAAAAAATTCAATGCAAAAGATTTTGTTGATGTTGCTTATTTTGAACCTTACTACATCAAGCCTTTTTATTTTGCCGAAAAAAAATAATTTTTTATTTCTCGGCCTGCAACAATAAAACTCTTCTGATTTCCTTTACTCCTTTTGTAATACCAACTGAATAATTTCCTTGCTGAAAACTTGGCAGCATTTGTTCGTTCACAATTTTTATTCCGGCAGCATCAGATAACAATTGATCCATACCGAGCCCGGTGAAAATGCGAACCTTGCGTTGTGTGGCGGAAACAACTACCATCATTCCATTGTTTATTTCCTTCAATCCAATGCCCCATTTGTTACCAAGGTCTTCGGAATATTCTTCAATGGAATTGAAAGGAGAAAATGTAGCTGTGGTAACAACTGCTATTGTCACAGCTGTTTTTTCTTCAAAATCATTTACTAAAAAAGTAAGCGTGTCAATGGTATTGTTATCAATTATGTGTTCGAAATCATTTATCCAACTGGCTGGTTTTTGTGTGCCTGCATGATAGCTGATTTGCTTTTTTGAAGTATCAGCAGTAACGGAGGTTGATTCTTCGGTCGTGTTTTTTGCATGCTGACAGGCAGAATTTCCAACTGCAATAAAGAGTGCAGCTGCAATAAAAAAATTAAACGGCTTTGAATTCATTTTTATAAATTTTAAAAAATCAAACTCTTACTTTTCTTCCTTTCATGAGCGCAATTACTACCGGAATAAATGAAACAATAATTATACTGATAACGATGTAACTGAAGTGCTCCTTTACAAATGGAATGTTGCCAAACAAGTAACCCACTAATAAAAACAACATGACCCAACTAACACCGCCAAGAATATTGTAAAACGAAAATCGCTTGTATTGCATTTTGCCAACCCCGGCAACAAATGGTGCAAAGGTTCTGATAATGGGCATGAACCGGCTCAATACTATGGCAAGGTTGCCATGCTTTTCAAAAAAAGCTTGTGTGCGTTCTAGGTTTTGTTTCTTCAGAAACCACTTATCCATTTCAAATGCTTTTGGCCCAATCCACCGGCCGATTTGATAATTGGTCATATTGCCGGTAACGGCGGCCACAATCATTAAGGCAGCCAGTAAAAAAATATTTAACCCAGTTGCTTCATTGGCAGCCAATGCGCCGGCAGCAAATAAAAGTGAATCGCCGGGTAGAAACGGAGTAACCACAAACCCTGTTTCACAAAATATAATTAGAAATAAAATCAGGTAGGTAAGCATTCCATATTGCGAAATAATTTCGGTGAGGTGTTTATCAATATGCAAAACAAAATCTATTAGAAAATGAATGATTTCCATTTTTAGTTTTTAAGATTTAAAACATCGAATCCGATGTCGCGACGAAAATATTTTTTATCGAATTGAATTTTTTCAGCATTGGTGTTGGAAATTAACAAGGCTTCATCCAATGTGTTTCCAAGTGAAGTAACAGCCAAAACTCTTCCTCCTGATGTTTGCAATTCCCCGTTCTTCAATTCTGTTCCTGCATGAAAAACAATTGAATCATTTATTGAATCAATTCCGTTTATTGTTTTTCCTTTTTCATAATACTCCGGATACCCGCCTGATGTAAGTACAATGGTTGCGCAGTGTTTTGAAGAAATAGTAATTTTTTTTTCGTTCAGCTTTTCGTTGGCAACGGCAAAAAATAATTCAACTAAATCACTTTCAATTCTCGGTAACACGGCTTCGGTTTCAGGATCGCCCATGCGGCAATTGTATTCAATCATAAAGGGTTCGTTGTGCACAATCATCAATCCGAAGTAAATGAATCCTTTGTAAACTAATTTGTCTTGCTGCAATCCATCAATGGTTGGCCGAATCATTCGCATAACAATTTTTTTCATCAACACATCATCAGCAAACGGAACAGGGGAGATTGCTCCCATGCCTCCGGTGTTAAGTCCGGTATCGCCTTCTCCAATTCTTTTATAATCTTTTGCAGTCGGGAGCAATAAATAATCAATGCCATCTGTAAGCACAAAAACACTCATTTCAGTTCCGTGTAAGAATTCTTCAACCACCACTCGTTCACTTGCTGCTCCGAATTTTCCATGCAGCATGTTTTGAAATTCTTCTTCCGCTTCATCCAATGTTTGACAAATTAACACGCCTTTACCAGCCGCTAATCCATCTGCTTTTAAAACCACCGGTGTAATTAAAGTGCGGATAAAAACCAATCCTTCTTCAATTCGTGAGGCATCAAAAGATTGGTAGGCAGCGGTTGGAATATGGTGCTTCAGCATAAACTCTTTTGCAAATGCTTTGCTGCCTTCGAGTTGTGCTGCATCTTTTGAGGGGCCGATTACCGGAATGCTTTTCAACTCACTATCCGAAATAAAAAAATCGTAAATGCCATTCACCAACGGATCTTCGGGCCCAACAACAACCAGTTCAATTTTATTTTCGAGGCAACATTTTTTTATGGCTTCAAAATCTGTTACCCCAATTGGAATATTTTTTCCGTGCTGTGCAGTGCCGGGATTTCCGGGAGTAATAAATAATTGCGAACACATGTTGCTTTGCGAAATGCTTCTGGCAAATGCATGCTCACGACCGCCACTGCCCAATAATAAAATGTTCATGCAGAAATAGTATGTGTTCGAATAAAATTTTTCAATCTTTCAATTTTCAATCTTTCCATTAAACCATGTCCTTTGAGATATCCGCCCGCACCAACGCCCCATCTTTTAAAATAGGTACCACATTGGTTAAATCGGGGCGCAAACAATATTTAATATCATTCACTACACCAAATTTTGCCAATCGTTTGTAGTGCGATGACTGCTTCATGTAGTGCAACATGTTGCGGCGCGAATTGAGGTATAATTTTTCAGCAGCAAATGCTGAATCACTGTCAACTAAAAAATAATCTTTCAGTGTATTGATTATGGCCCCGGCAAAAATGGTGTCTTCCAGATTAAACTTATCGCGCCATCCACTGCACAATAAAACAGTATCGGTACTTTCATTGAGTAGCCAACGGTTGAGTGCCGAAAAATTCAGAAATCCACCAATTAAAATTTCTTTCGCATCGCTCGACATTTTAATTGCGCGGGTTCCATTGGTAGTTGTCAGCACCAGTGTTTTTCCTTTCACCACACCATCCATGTATTCGAAAGGAGAATTTCCATATGAGAACCCTTCTACTTTTTGTCCGCCACGCTCACCGGCAAGTATGTGGTCTGGTTTGTCTTTGTATGAAAGACACTCTTCAATGCTTTCAACAGGTATCACTTTCGTGGCTCCCTGGTCAAGCGCGACAGTCATTGTTGTGGTGGCACGCAACACATCAATCACCACTACCACTTTTCCTTGCAATGGATAAAGTGGTAAAAGATTGGGGGTAAGAATTACTTCGAGTGATGATTTATCTGGCACTTGCTTGGGTTATTAGTTTATTGGGAAATTAGTTGATTAGTTTCTTCAATGGTATAATTCTATTTGTGAATCTGTTGCAGAAATTTTTCGCGACTATTCTCCTTCCCTTAGTGAAGGAGTTAGAGGATGGGCTTTTAATTTTTATAGAACGGTAATTTCACTACCTGAGCAGCAATTTTATTATCTCTTATTGAAATAAAAATTTTGCTTCCTTCGGTTGCATATTCTGTTTTTACATATCCCATTCCAATGGCTTTGTTCAGCGATGGTGATTGTGTTCCGCTGGTTACTTTACCAATTGTTTCTCCGGCCTCATTTACAATTATATAATCGTGACGCGGAATGCCTCGGTCAACCATTTCAAAGCCAACTAATTTTTTTGTAACACCATTTTTCTTTTGTGTTTCAATTTCATTTCTATTTGTAAACTCCTTTGTGAATTTAGTAATCCATCCAAGTCCCGCTTCAATTGGAGAAGTGGTATCGTCAATATCATTTCCATACAAACAAAATCCCATTTCCAAACGAAGAGTATCACGCGCTGCCAAGCCGATAGGTTGCATGTTAAATTCTTTTCCGGCTTCAAAAATTTTATTCCAGATTAAATCGGCATTTGAATCTTCAAAATAAATTTCAAATCCGCCTGCACCAGTGTAACCGGTATTCGAAACCAACACATTTTCTATTCCTGCAAAAACTCCTTTCTTAAATGTATAGTATGGTATTTCAGAAAGGTTGATGTCGGTTAATTTTTGCAATGCCTTAATTGCATCAGGCCCTTGAACAGCAAGCAACGCAGTTTTATCACTGATGTTGTGCATCTCCACATTTTCAGTATTGATTTTCGAAATCCAGTTCCAGTCCTTTTCATTGTTGCTTGCGTTTACTACCAGCATCCATTCTTTTTCGCCGAGGCGATACACCAACAGGTCATCAACTATTCCACCTTTATCATTTGGCAAACAGGAGTACTGAATTTTTTCAGGAGTCAACTTCGCTGCATCATTTGAAGTTACGCGCTGTATTAAATCAATGGCTTTTTCTCCTTTCAAAATAAACTCGCCCATGTGCGACACATCAAAAACTCCGGTTCGATTGCGAACTGCTAAATGCTCGTCGTTAATTCCTGTGTATGAAATGGGCATGTTGTATCCTGCAAATGCAGCCATCTTGGCTCCGAGAGCCAGGTGAAAATGTGTGAAGGGTGTATCTTTAATCATAAGTGGCGGCGAAGATAATGGGGTTAGTTAGTAATTCGTTATTGGTTAAAAGTTATTTAAAAGTAAAGCTTGATTGGACTAATCTTTCAAAATTATCCTTTCAATTACTTCAGCGAAATGTTGGTGTTCAAGCCCATGTACTTTTTCGGCTATGGAATCCGGAGTGTCGTTTTCATCAAGCAACACAATAGCCTGAAAAATGATTTTTCCTTTATCAAATTCTTCATCAATTAAATGAATAGTG
>JAHEZG010000222.1 GCA_023251195.1 Chitinophagaceae bacterium
CATGAGGTGCCACTCAACTTCAGTATGTGTAAGTTTAAAATCAGGATGGATTTTAAGGCATGCCTCACAAATTATTTCCAGCGATTTTACAAATGCCTTTTTAATTCGAAGACTGCTATAGAATTCTTCCGCTGAAACCGTTTTCATTTCATCTTCCAGATAAATACACTCATCTGAAATATGTTGCAACAATTCAAGCTGCAATGGATACATATTCAGCAGTAGTTAATATTTTAGGACCAAGATAAGGGCTTAACGACGCCCTTGTAATAAGTTCTACTTTTCTGCCAGTAATGCTTTCAAGGAAATCGCCAAGCCCAACCAAATTGCGAAGTGATTTTTCGCCCTTTTTAAAATCAACTATAAAATCAATATCACTCTTTTCATTTGCTTCATCGCGAACAAACGATCCGAAAACACCCAATTGAATAACACCGAATTTGTTAATCTCGCTACGATGCTTTTTTAATAATTCGATGAGTTCAGATTTAGAATTTATCATGTTGAATTTTTTCCTTTACAAATTTATAATTAATTCCGTCATTGCTCTACAATTCATTCGCCTCCGCAATCAACTCCGCAATATCCTTCACTTTAATATTCTCCTCCTGATTTTTTTGTTTGATGCCGTCATCAAGCATGGTCATGCAGAACGGGCAACCGACTGCAACAATGCCTGCTCCGGTTTCCATAATCTGTTCGGTGCGCTCCACACTTACCCGTTTGTTGCCGGGGCTTTCTTCTTTAAACACCTGCGCACCGCCGCCGCCGCAACACAACCCGTTGGTCTTGCATTTTTTCATTTCGCGCAAATCCGCTTTAAACGATTCAATCACTTGCCGTGGTGCTTCATACACCTCATTCGCGCGACCGAGATAACAACTATCGTGGAAGGTGATTGCTTTTCCTTTCAGCGGATTGTCTTCCTTCATCACTAATTTTCCTTCAGCAATTAATGTTTGTAAAAACGAAGAGTGGTGTAACACTTCATAATTTCCACCGAGCGCAGGATACTCGTTCTTCAATGTATTGAAACAATGCGGGCACGCAGTCACAATTTTTTTCACGCCGTAATTATTCAGCGTGGTGATATTCTGCATTGCCTGCATCTGCGCCAGAAACTCATTGCCTGCTCGCTTTGCCGGATCGCCGGTACAGGTTTCTTCCAAACCAAGAACAGCAAATTTTATTTTAGTGTCGTTCAGAATTTTTGCGAATGAACGAATCACTCCTTTGTATCTGTCATCAAAACTTCCGGCACAACCAATCCAGAAAAGTATTTCTGCCTCCTCTCCTTTTGCAACTACATCAGCAAGCATTGGAATATCCAAACCTTCTGCCCACAACATCCGGTCGCTTGGCGAAAATTTCCAGGGCGCTCCGTTGTTTTCAATATTGCTCATCATGCCTGTTAGTTCTGTCGGCGCTTTCGATTCTTCCATCACTAAGTTGCGGCGCAAATCAATGATGATACTGAGCGGATCAATCAGCACCGGACATTCTTCCACACATGCATTGCAACTGGTGCAAGCCCATAATTCTTCTTCGGTGATATAATTTCCAAGTAAAGATTTTCCATCCGTGAAATCAATGCCGTTCTTGTCAATGTTTCTTCCAACTTCTTCCAATCTGTCACGGGTGTCCATCATAATTTTCCTCGGTGAAAGAAGCTTACCTGTAATGTTTGCCGGACATGCAGAAGTGCAGCGACCGCATTCGGTACACGAGTAAGCATCCATCAATTGTTTCCAATTCAAATCGAAAACATCCTTCGCCCCAAATTTTCCGGGATTCGGATCAGGTGTAACAGTTGCGTTTGGATCCAACATCAGTTTCACTTCATTGGTAACTGAAGCGAGCGAAGTGAATTCTCCTTTCGCAGTCAGCTTTGTATACCACACATTCGGGAAAGCAAGAAGTATGTGAAAGTGTTTCGACCAGATGATGTAATTCAGAAAAAAGAAAACACCAATGATGTGTCCCCACCAACAGAAGCGCTCAATCATTTCAAGCGATTCGCTGGAGAATGAATTTAACAGCGGAGAAAGAAAATCTGAAATGGGAAATAATCCCGCAGAAAAATAATGCGAATAATTTCTGGACTGAAGAACAGCATCGCTCCCGTTCATGGTAAGAAATAAAGTCATCAGAATAATTTCTGTAAAAAGAATAATTGTGGCATCGGTGCGTGGCCACTTGGTCATTTCTTTATTCCAGAATCTTGGAATACGAGCAATGTATCTTCTGCATAAAAAAATCACACAACCTGCTAGAACTAAAAACGCAAGCACTTCAAATCCAGCAATTATAAAATTGTAAAAGCCCTCAGGCAGATATTGAGCAAGCACGCGATGTGTTCCGAAAATTCCATCAGTTACAATTTCCAATAACTCCACATTGATAATGACGAAGCCGACATAAACAAACAAGTGTAATAGGGCCGGAAACGGTCGCTTAAACATTTTCTTCTGCCCGAAAGCAACGAGAATCATTTGCTTCCACCGCTCACCTTTGCGATCGTTGATTTTTATATCTCTTCCCAGATTAATGTTGCGTATGACCATTCGAACATTAATGGTAAACATGGCCACCGCACCGATAAAGAGCAGTGTAAAAATTATTTGTGAAATCATTCAATAACTATTTACAGTGCGAAACTAAAAGGAGAAAGTAAATGTGGAATGAAATTTTTTTATCATGGTACAAAGTTTCGTACTAAAGTTATGTGATGCGCGATTGAAATGAAGAATGCAATTAATTTTCATTAGTCACTCCATTAAATTTCTGTTTGCAACTATTGCTATTTACTTCGTAATGAAGCCTAATTTTATTTCAGAAAATTTTTAATTCCATACACATGACAAAAAGATTTTTACTCTTCACAATTTTTGCTCTTACTATTTCACAATTCGCAGTGGCACAGGAAACAGCCACAATGAATCTTGCACTCAGGCAATTTGCAAATCAAAATTCGGGCAGCATACAGCAATTGCAATTGTTGGTTCAGGGAAATGAAGCAGCAATTGCTACAGCCGTAAAACAATTGGGCGGAAATTTTAAATATGCGATACAAAATATTTCTGCGGTGACTTTGCCTGTCAATAAAATTTATGCGCTTGCTCAAACTTCAGGGGTAGAAAGAATTGAAGGCCGCCACGGAATCGGAAACACTTTGGATGATCAAACTGATATTCATGCTGATATAACTCCGGTAAAACAAGGTCAATCTCCTTTGACACAAGGGTATGATGGCACTGATGTAGTGATTGGAATTATTGATACTGAAATTGACATTACGCATCCTGATTTTAAAGATGCCGGCGGTAACACCCGCATTAAATATTTATGGTCGCAATTAGATACTGCAGGAGGAACCACTCCGGCACCATATAATTACGGACAAGAATGGGATGCTGCTGTCATTGATGGTGGCTGCGCATATATTCCAACTATTTCGGCATTCGGACATGGCAGCGTGGTTACCGGTGCGGCTTGCGGCGATCCTTCAAATACAATTTATCAGGGTGTTTCACCTAAAGCGGATATCATTTTTGTTGCTGCTGATTTAGGAACAAATTTTTTAAACAATACAGTTGATGCCATCAATTATATTTATACAAAGGCCGCCCTGCTTGGAAAACCATGTGTAATAAATGCAAGTGTTGGAACTTACAGCGGTTCGCATGACGGGCTCGATTTACCAGCCATAGCCATTGATAATTTAATTTCTGCAGATAGCTCAAGGTCATTGGTGGCTGCAGCCGGCAACACAGGCAATCGTTTTTATCACTTACAATATGCAGTTGAAACCGATTCGGCTTTTACCTGGATGAAATATTTACCGGCCATTGGCGAGGTGTATTATGAATTGTATGCTTATAAAAGTCAGTTTGATAATGTTCAATTTTCAATAGGCGCCGATCTCACAAGCCCTTACACTTATTTAGGGCGAACTAATTATTATAACATTCTTACTGATTTTACATTTTCAGGCGGGTATGCGCAGTTAATTGATACTCTTAAAACATGGAGCGGAACTGTGATAGGAACAGTTACGATTGATGCCGAAACAATTGATACTACTTATCATCTTGCATTTACAATCAACACGACTAACACTGCTTATTACTACCGATTTATTTCAAAAGGTAATGGCGAGTTTGATATCTGGAGCCATCCGAATTACACCGGAACAAGTGATATGATTAAGACAGTAAGCCTGCCGCCGGTAAGTCAGTTTCCTGATGTGGCGCGCTACCGAAGCCCTGATCAATTACAAACCATTGTCAGTAGTTTTCAATGCAGTGATAAAGTTATTACAGTTGCCAATTTTAACAACAGGAATTTATGGACCGAGGTAACCGGCAATCCATATCAAACAACAGATACAGTTGGCGCAAGAGGTATTACCAGCAGCATAGGGCCAACGCGTGATGGACGAATGAAACCAGATATTACCGCCCCGGCAATAACACATTTGGTGCCTTGTTACAATCAATTCAATCCACATTTATTGCAGGTTCAAGTTACTGGAAAGTAAGTGCCGATAGCATGCACTTAATCGATGGCGGAACCAGCATGGCCGCACCGGTTGTTGCCGGCATCATTGCGCTGTACATGCAACGATATCCAACACTCGACTGGAAAGAAATAAAAGACGCGCTGCTTGCATCGGCCATTACAGATAGTTTTACAACCACCAATATTCCTAATGTTGAATGGGGTTTTGGAAAAGTGGATGCATTTAATTTTTTACAAACACTGGTTGTATATGGCTGCACTGATTCCACTGCCTTAAATTATAATCCACTGGCAAGTGATGATGATGGAAGTTGTGTTTACAATGGTGTTCCCTCTCTTGAAAACGAAAGTGGTTTTAGTGTGTATCCGAATCCTACAACCGATTTTATTCATCTGGAGTGGTTCAACAGCGAGCATAAAAATTATTCAATTGAAGTAGTGAGCACTACAGGAAAAATACTGAATCATTTTTCTTCCGGAAAATCTTCCATTGCAAATTTTAATTGCAGCAATTATTCTTCAGGTGTATATTATTGTTTGTTAAAAGATGGAAAAACTATATTGGCGGTCAGAAAGTTTGTGAAATTATAAATGGATAAAAACCGCACCCTACTGCTCTCGGCTTCTGACATAAAGAAAAAGATTGAGCGGATCAGTTATGAAATTTTAGAAAACTGTGATGAACAGGATGGAATTATACTGGCTGGAATAAAAGAAAGCGGATATAAACTCGCTGAAAAGTTATCGAAACAACTCAAAAAGTTTTCGGGCATTGCGGTTCGGTTGTGTTCAATTGCTATAGATAAAACAAAACCTACGCAGAGTAAAATTGAATGCAGCATTCCGGTGGAAGAGTTCAGAAACAAAACCGTAATTATAGTTGATGATGTGGCGCACACCGGCCGAACTCTATTTTATGCCATGAAACCCTTGATGGATGTGGAGCCAAAACAAGTGCAGGTAATGGTGCTCATTGATCGCAAGCACAAACAATTTCCTATTGTTGCCGATTATGTTGGCTTGCTGCTCTCAACAAATATGCAAGAGCATGTTACAGTTGAATTAGAAGATGTTGAAGCAGTTTATGTTAGTTGAAACCTAAACCTATAAATGATAAATTATATCTGTTGAATAATTTATGCTAGCAATAATATTTATTTTATACTAATTTCTTCAGAATGAATATTGAATTACTCCGTGAATATTGTTTATTAAAAAATTCAGTGGAAGAAACCACTCCGTTCGGGCCAGATGTTTTGGTCTTTAAGGTTTCAGGTAAAATGTTTTTGTTATTGCCACTTGCTACCGACCAATTGCAGTTCAATGTTAAATGCAATCCCGATTCAGCGCTTGAATTAAGAGAGCAATACAATTGTGTGAAGCCGGGCTATCACATGAACAAGCAGCATTGGAATACCATAATTGTGGATGGAACGGTTTCAACTAAAATTTTAAAAGAGTGGATAGATCATTCATATGATTTGATCGTTGCAGGTTTGCCAAAGAAGAAAGGCAGTAGGCAGTAAACAGTATGCAGTATTCAGTATGCAAGTTTGTCAACTCAATTGTATTCGATCACAATATTTCCAATTCTGATTTCAATTTCTCAATTGAAATAGTTTCTGTATCAATCTGAATATTGGCAAGAGAATAAAATGGTTCGCGCTGTTTTATTTTTCCGGTAATGAAATTGTGCAACTTCTCTCCTTCCAGGTTTTTTAACAGCGGACGCTCTTTTTTTGATTCAGCAATTCTTTTCAAAACTGTTTCGGGTGAAATTTTTAACCAAACAACAATACCGTTTTGCAACATCCAATTTATATTATTGTAAAAACAAGGTGTTCCGCCACCGCAACTCACAATCATATTTTCAGCGGTATCCATAGATTGCAAAACCGCACTTTCAATTTCACGAAAGTATTGCTCGCCTTTCTCAGAAAATATTTCGCTTATTGTTTTTTTTTTCTATCTGCTCAATGCGTTTGTCGAGGTCAAGGAATTTCCGGTTCATCATTTTTGCCAGTCGCTTTCCTTCGCGCGATTTTCCGG
>JAHEZG010000223.1 GCA_023251195.1 Chitinophagaceae bacterium
GGCAGATGAAGAAGTATATTCATAAAGCATTTCGCTGAAGCCGTGATAACCCGGATTATTTAACCAACCTGTTGCATTGCCTGCAAACCACCAACCCATCGGCGTGTCGTGTGCAGCTAAACCTGTGGCGATGGAAGTTCCTAAAAGAATCAACAACGGGTGTAACAGAAAAACTATCATCGCGATTTTCATTTCGCGCGCTTCAATTTTTTTACCAAGTAATTCCGGAGTTCGCCCAACCATTAATCCACTGATGAAAACTGCGATGATGATGAAGATGAAAAAGTTTAAGAAGCCAACACCCACTCCGCCATAGATGGCATTAATCATCATGCCGAGCAGTGCGCACATTCCTGAAATCGGCATCGAACTATCGTGCATCGAATTGACAGAACCATTAGATGTGTTGGTTGTATTTATTTCCCACAACGCAGAAGCAGCAGGACCGAATCGCATTTCTTTTCCTTCCATGTTTCCGAATGGTTGTGCGATTCCCATTTTTTCGATGGCAGGATTTCCGTGCATCTCATAATAAACTGTAGGAATAATTAAGAGCAGTGAACAAACAGTCATCACTCCGAAAATCATCCACGCTAATTTTTTTCTACGCAGAAAAAATCCAAGTGCAAAAATCAATGCTGCAGGAATCAGAAAGATGCAACTGTTCTCAACCATGTTGGTCAGGTAATCAGGATTTTCAAAAGGCACCGCAGAGTTCGCACCGAAGTAACCGCCGCCATTTGTTCCGAGTTGCTTGATGGCAATCATTGCAGCAGCAGGTCCGGTGCTCACATGCATGGTGTCGCCTTGCAAACTTATTTGTGTGTCCTTTCCGTTGAAGGTCATTGGTGTTCCGCGGAAAATCAAAATGGTTGCAACTACAATAGAAAGCGGCAACAAAATCCGTGTGCATGATTTCAAAAAGAAATTATAAAAATTGCCGAGCTTGTCGGAAGTTTTTTCTTTCAGTGCAACAAACACAACAGCCGCTGCCGCAATACCTGCACCAGCACTGATAAACTGAAACAGCATCAGTGTCAATTGACCGAGATAAGACAATCCTGATTCACCCGAGTAGTGTTGAAGATTTGTGTTCGATACAAAACTGACTGTAGTATTAAATGCAAGGTCGGCAGTCATTGAGGGATTACCATCAGGATTCAGCGGCAACCATCCCTGATTCATCAGCACAATCATTCCGAGCAAAAACCAAATCACATTTATTACAAGCAACGCAATCATGCTTTGCTTCCAGTTCATTTCTTTCGAAACATCAATGCCACTCAGTTTAAAAAATAATTTTTCGAGCGGATTAAATACCGCATCGAGAAAAGTTTTTTCTCCGGCAAAAATTTTTGCGATGTACTTACCCAATGGATACGACAACGCAAGTGTTGCGAAGAAGATGAAAATGATTCCAAGAATTTCTGTGTTCATAGTTTTTTAGTTTTCAGTAATTCGTTATCAGTGAACAGACTGCTTACTGGTCACTGATTTCAGTTTGCTAATTAGAATTTTTCGGGTTTTACAAGCACATAACACATGTAACCAAACATTAGTAACGCGATGATGAAGAGGACTATCATAGTTTTTGTTTTAGATTTTTTCGAACCAGTCAATAGATTTAAAGAAGAGAGCAAATCCGAGTAGCCCGATGATGATTAGAATTGTTGCGACCATTTTGATTTATATTTTTTTGATTAAGATTTTTCTAAAAGACAATGTGAAGTTTGGGTTATTACTAACAGTGAATTATGACTTTGGTCATCGTATGAATTGATTGTAATCAAGCTATGGATAATACCCATTAATTTGCTTTAAATAAGCAGCCTTCAGATTTTCAGGAAACAGATTTTTAATGTTGCAATTATGCATTTCCATAAATGTTGTTACAGAAAACACATAAACATTCGCAATTGCATTTTTTATTTCTCCGGTTCCTTGATTAAAAATTTCTTCCGCAGTTGCTAAACAACGCTTAGCTCTCTTAATATTTCCATTGATGATTAAGGTCTTTGTCACTTCGGCAAACCGTTGCATCTGCGTGTAGATGTTCGGGTTTAAATTGTTTTTCATTTTGCGAACTGTTTAAAGTCGCGCGCTCTATTTCAATGCAGGTGCCACGAAGCCATAAATTTCTTAACTCATTGATATTTAAAGCAGTTAATCCTCCAGAGTAAAAATCAGTAATAAAAAACCCTTCCGAATTGGAAGGGTGGTTTTCATTTTGGAAAAAATATTTACCACATAGGCACATAGAAACATAGAATTACAAACTATGTGATCTATGTTTCTATGTGTTTCAAAAATTATTCTTCAGGAAGACTTCTAAATAATTCGTTAACAAAAGTTTTTTGACCTTCTTTAAACAGGTTGTAGACATTGAAGTTAATTAGAATTCCCTTGGGCACTTTCAATAGTTTCATGTAAGTCATTACTTGCGCGTCATAAACAGGTATCATCGCATCAACAGCTTTTATTTCCACAACCAGACAATCATCTACAAAAAAATCGCACCTCAATTCAGCATCTAATTCAAGTTGCTTGTATTTAATGGGAATAATTAATTGTGATTTGAAATAAACATTTCTCATTCGCAACTCTTCAAAAAAACAGCGTTGATAAACACTTTCCAACAAACCCGGACCCAGCTCCTTGTGAACTTCGATCGCAGCACCAATGACCTTGTAAGTCAATTCATCTAAATATTTTTTTGAAATAACTTTATCCATTTCCTATGTGAACTATGTTTCTATGTGGTTCAACTTTTTTATTCTCATCATTTCAGTCTTGCAAAAATAAAAAAACCATATAGGCACATAGAAACTTAGAATGAGAAACTATATGAGCTATGTACCTATGTGGTTCATAATTTATACTCCTCAATCTTCCGATACAAAGTCGTCAACCCGATATTCATCAATCGCGCAGCTTCGGTTTTATTTCCTTTGGTGTAGTTGAGCACTTTTTGAATATGCAATTTCTCTACGCTCGATAAATCAAAAGCAGAAAGTGTTTGCGGTTTTGTATCTGCAATCTGTAATTCTATTGGCAAACTGGTTACAGATAACTGTTCACTGCTCTCTAATATCACAGCGCGCTCAATAATATTTTTTAACTCACGGATATTGCCGGGATAATTGTGCTGTAACAGTTTTTGCATGGCATCTTCAGCAATGCTCGAAATTTTCTTATTCGTTTTAGCTGAAAATAATTTCAGAAAATGATTGGCAAGCACTGGAATATCTTTTACTCTTTCGCGCAGTGCAGGAAGTTCAATCTGAAAAACAGAGAGGCGATAAAATAAATCTTCCCGGAATTTTCCTTCGGCAATTTCTTTTTTCAAATCACGATTCGTTGCAGTAATCACCCGAACATTTACTTTCTGAGTTTTGGTATCGCCAACTGAAATGAACGCTCCGTTCTCCAACACACGAAGCAGTTTCGACTGTAACACCAATGGCATTTCACCAATCTCATCTAAGAACAAACAGCCACCATCGGCTTCGTTCATCAATCCTTTTTTATCCTTTGTAGCGCCCGTGAATGCACCGGCTTTGTACCCGAACAATTCACTTTCCAATAATTCTTTTCCAATTGCACTGCAATTCACCGCCACAAACGATTTTGTTTTTCTCGCACCAGACTGATGAATGCTTTGTGCAAAAACTTCTTTTCCTGTTCCGGTTTCTCCGGTAAGTAAAACTGTGGTGTCGGTTGCCGTCACTTTTTTTGCAAGTTCAATTGCATTTAAAAAAAGAGGACTCTTACCAATGATGTTTTCAAAATTGTATTGCTGACCAACTTGTTTTTCCAATTGAACAATGCGCTGTTGGAGCGATGATTTTTCTAACGCGCGTTGAATGAGCGGAATAATTTTATCGTTGTCGTCGCCCTTTGTGATATAATCAAACGCACCATTTTTTATTGCGTGCACACCATCTGCAATATTTCCGTAAGCAGTTAGCATAATAATTTCTGAAGATCGAGAAATTGTTTTTAGTTGTTTGCATAACTCGACTCCGTTTGCATCCGGAAGTTTCACATCGCAGATAATTACATCCGGTTCAAACTGCTCTAATTTTTTTATGGCTGCTTTTGCAGTAGCCGCTTCTGTTACATCAAATCCCTCGAGAGAAATAATTCTCGAAAGAAGATTGCGCAGTTTTTCTTCGTCGTCAATAACTAAAACACTTCCTTTCATTTATAAATACAAAGGTGAACATTAAATTGAATTCAACTTTTCTTTTCCTGCATAATCCTGACCGGGTGCGCAATTTTGCTTCCGTGTTTCTGAATGGTTTCCAGAATGAAAAAATTCACTTCCTCTTTCACCTTCATAAATTCCAGATATTCGGTTTGCGGCACATAGTATTCAATCATCAGATTCACGGCGCTGTCGCTGAATGAATCGAAGCGAACAAAATTGTCTTCGTTCATTTCTTCACGATTATCAAAATATTTCTGTAGGTCATTAATAATATTCCGCAGTTGCTCTGCTGAAGTTTCGTAACTCAAACCAATCACCATGTTCACTCTTCGATAAGTTCGGAGTGTGAGATTATCTACGCTTGAATCAGTCATTTTTTTATTCGGAATGGTGACAAAAGTTTTTTCGGTGGTGCGCAATCGCGTGCTTCGGAAACCTACTTTTTCCACTTTGCCTGTTACATCGCCAACCTTAACAATATCACCAACTGTAAACGGGCGGTCTAAAAAAATAGTAAGCGAACCAAACAGATTAGCCAGTGTGTCCTGCGCCGCAAGTGCCAATGCCAAACCACCAATTCCTAAACCAGTGAGAATACTTGCAACATTGAAATGCAGAATTCCACCAAGAATAATTCCGATGCTTATAAGTGTGACAATAATTTTCAATAAATCTTTAATGAACGGAACCAACTGGTCATCCATTTTCGATTCAGTAAGTTCGGCGCGGTCTCTTAAAATGATGGTGATAAAATCTATCACACGCAGTAACACCCAGGTGAATGTGAGCGCAATTATTGTAACCAATATTTTTGAAAGAATAGTTTTCAAATCATAATCAACCACTGTTACATCCCAAGCTTTCGGAAATTTTAATAAACGAAATGCAAATGAAGCTGTCAATAAAATAATAAACCACGAAGCAGGTTTAAAGATGAGTGCATTGAATTGCTTTACACGGTTTTCCTTGGTGTAACGGCGAAAGAAATTATAAATCAGTGTGCCGAGAATTCCGGATATGTATCGCTTGAATAAAAACACGATTAATAATATTCCGACGAACCACGAATATTGTTCAACCGAATTGTCGAGTATTTTTTGAGATAGAAATTCTTTCATTGAAAAATTATTTATTCAATGCGGCAAAAATAGAATTGAATTTCAGAAATGTTTTTAAAGCCGATTAGAGAATTTTATTGTATACCAACCTGACTTCCATCGCAAAGCATATCGCAATCGTAAAGCAAATTAAAGTTGAGATTAAAATCCTGCGGCTGCTCGCCGTTCTTAATTGCAGTCAACATTTCGTTGATGATGCGCGTGCGCTCGGTGTGAATGAAGTCGCGTTTTTGTTGATCGAGCTGCAAACTGAAAAAACAAATTCCATCCACGAAAGTGTATTCCGGTTTCGCATAAATGCTGAGCGGATTGTTGTTCCACAAAACAAGGTCGGCATCTTTTCCAACTTTGATACTTCCAACTTTATCATCTATGTGTAACATCTTCGCAGGGTTGAGCGTGCAGAGTTTCCACGCTTCAATTTCAGTGAGTCCGCCATACTTAATTGATTTCGCTGCTTCCTGATTCAAGCGGCGCGCCATTTCTGCATCATCAGAGTTTATTGCAGTTACAACACCAACTTTTGTAAGTATTGCTGCATTGTATGGAATTGCATCATACACTTCATACTTGTAAGCCCACCAGTCAGAAAATGAAGAAGCATAAACACCATGCGCTTTCATCTTGTCGGCAACCTTGTATCCTTCGAGTATGTGTGTGAAAGTGTTCATCTGAAAGTGCATACTATCGGCAACATGCATCAGCATATTTATTTCGCTCTGCACATACGAGTGACAGGTGATATATCTTTTCGACTGAAGAATTTCAGAGAGCGCATCTAATTCTAAATCGCGACGCGGCGCATTGAGTGTGGTTTTATTTTTTGCTGCAGTTGAATTCCATTTGTCCCAATCACTTTGATACTGACGCGCGCGGATAAATCCATCAAACAAAGTTTGTTCAACACCCATTCTGGTTTGCGGAAAGCGAACGGTGTTGCGGTCGCCCCAATTACTTTGCTTCACATTTTCGCCAAGTGCAAATTTTATAAAGCCGGTCCATCCTGCGAATTTCATTTGCTCAGGAGCATAACCCCACCGAAGTTTTATGAGTTGTGTTTGTCCGCCGATTGTATTTGCAGAACCATGAAGAAGATGCGAACATGTAACACCACCTGCAAGGTTGCGATAAAGGTTTATATCTTCCGAATTCACCACATCCCCAATACGAACTTCAGAGGTAACAGATTGCGTTCCTTCATTCACGCCTTGCGAAATCGCAACGTGCGAGT
>JAHEZG010000224.1 GCA_023251195.1 Chitinophagaceae bacterium
TCCCCCAGAAAGTAACCTTTCCGGTTTCGCTTAAAAAAGATCCGTCGTTGGTCCAGTTTCCTTTCAAATACTGAAGCCCTTCGTTGGTGGTGCTTCCTGTTGAAGAATTGGTAAATGAACCTTCGGCCGAAAAAATTTCGCCGGAAGAAATATATAAGACTCCAGTATTTTTTACATCCGCTGTTTGAGCAGAAGAAGTATACAGGTTAATAACAAAAACAAGCAGCAAAAAAAATATTACCTGAATCAGTATGAGTTTATTTTTTTCAGTCTTGGATCGTACCCTTTTTATATTTCTGCCAAAAATGTTTTTGACATGTTCAGGCAAAGAATATTTCAGTTTAGAATGATTTATCATGGTTGTAAAATTTTTAACTTAATTAAAAATAAATAGCTGCTTAATTGTTCACTGCTTTGATAACAACAAACCGTATCACAATAGCTTCTGATAAGGATCCAGCAGTATTATTTCTGACAGTGATTTTATAGGTGCCTGCTGCCATGGTATTTGCCGTTACAGTATATGCGCCAATTGTTCCTCCTGAATCATGTTGAGTATGAACCACATCATTGGCAGTAATATTTGCATTGGTAACAGTAAATGAAACAACGGCCCCGGCGGCAAGTGCGGCAGCATTCATTGTAATGGTTCCGCAATTTTTACTAAGGGTCACCCCTGTAGATTTATTTGTTGCTTGTGTAACTGTACCTCCGGCACCTGTGGCATAACCAAAAGCCGAAGATGGTGAGGTGCTGGTAATTCCACCTGCAACCTGCAGTGTGGAAGTCGGTGTTGTAATTCCGATTCCAACATTGCCACTACCTAAAATGGTCATTTTAGTTGTTGGGGCATTATCTGCAGAACCTGAACCTCCGGCAGTTGAAGTCAAGAAAGAAATGCTGGATGTTCCGGTTCCGGTTGAAGTTCCTGCTGATAAATTCAAATCACCTCCATTCAAATTTGTTCCTGTACTATAAGCACCTCCCGATTGTAATGTTAAACTGAACCCTGCTGTTGCAGCCGTTGTATTTCTTTCAAGCCAAATAGTGCGGGCGGCGGTACCATCAAAACTCAAAGTGTTTGTTGGAGAAGAAACACCAAAACCAACTTTCACCAGATTGGCACCGCTGCCACCGAGCACTAAACAATTACTTGAACTTACAGTTGATGAATATCCTATTGCAGTTGCATTTGTTAATGCAATTCCTCCCACATTTGATCCGCTGCCGATACAGGTATTAAAACTTCCGGTTGTATTTGTTACTCCTGCATTGTAGCCAATTCCGGTATTGTCACTACCGGTTGTATTGTGTTCTAATGATAAGTAACCCTGACCAACATTTCGTGAACCTGTTGTGCTCAATCGCAAACTGTTTACACCAAAACCTGCATTATAAGTTCCTGTTCCATTAGTATACAATGAGTTTTGACCGAATGCTGAATTACCATTTCCGGTGGATGTATATAATGCACCACTGCCCATTGCTGTATTTTGTGCTCCCGTAATATTTGTTTTTAGTGCATTGTAGCCAAATGCTGAATTATCAAAACCGGTTGTATTTGCAGTAAGCGTTAAAGTTCCGAATGCCGAATTATTTGTTCCGGTATTACAAACTGTTAGTGCGCTGCTTCCAAATGCACTGTTTCCTGTGCCTGTTGTATTTGCTTTTCCAGATAAGTTACCAAAAAAAGTACTGTTGGAGGCTGTGTTTACATTACCTGCCTGGTAGCCAAAGGTGGTAATACTGTTTATGGGATCAATCAATCCTGATTTTTCGTTGTTCACTTTTAATGTTAATGGCACCAGATCAGTTGTTCCTAAGAAATTTGTTCCATCAACCAAATTGGCATTGCCGGTTGTTGACCAACCCCGATTGGCATCGAGCAGCATGAGCCACTGAGTGCCATCGTAATAATAAAAATTCGCAACACCATCAGTTTGATAAATAAGCAATCCGGTTGCCGGACTTGCAATGGCATTTTTTTGCGCAGCAGTCATTCGCGGTGAAAGCAACCCCTTGGTTGTGGATGTCAAGTCAAGAACTGATGATGCATTCGGAGTCGTTGTTCCAACTCCTACTTGTGCATTTGATTGATAGCCGATGGCGATCAGGCATAGCATGGCTACGCATTTAATTGTTAATGTTTTCATAATTAAGTGTTAGTGTGTTAGGCGGGTGTTAGTTAATTTTTCTTTTTCTGCAAATTGATTTTCTTAAAACTTTCGGTTTAAAATTCGAGTGGTTTTTTTAATTTTTATTATTCAGAGCAAGGAAATGATTTTTGTTTTTGTAATGAGCATCGAAAACTGCACACCCGCTCATTTATAAATTTTTTCACTTTCGGATATTCAATCAGCAGGTTATCGTATTCACAAATAATCATTTTCCCCTTTAATTTTTCAGGTGTTGCACTACTCACAATCATTTGATCAGAGCCAAGCAAGCTGATATTGATTGTGGCATGGGTACAGCTATAGCTTTTTACAAAATTGCTCATGTAAATCATTTAGATTTTTATTGATAAAAAATAAGAGAGAAAATTAACCCGATTGCTAAATCAGCTAAGAAGCAGAATAAGCACAAGCGCCATTTACCGAAAACTTTCTTTCGGAAAAAGCTGAATTGAAATTAGGTATATGATCCGGATTGCTGTTCCATCCATTGAAATTTTTATGGATGATAAGCGATAGCGTGGCTATCCAATTAATTGTTAGTGTATTCATAAATAGTGTTAGTGTGTTAGGCAAGGGCTCTCTACCAGCAAATTTTTATAAGGTTTCGTATTTAATTTAACTGTATTAATCATTTTTAAAAGTTATTTTTTTTATAAAATCAACTATAGAATAAACTGCACAATTGGAAGTACAGTGTTGGCATTCATTCTTAAATCTGCTGAAAAGTTTTCATTTATAAATTCTTCTTAGCAGTCGATAAAAATTTTCAAATTGCTTTTTCAACCCTGAAAAAAATTATGGATAAATAAAAACACATTAAATCAACCAACGATTATTTCCAATACATGTTATTTGAAAAAATCTCGTCTTCACTACTTCACGAAAGAAAGTAGAAGCCTAATTTTTAAAAACACTAACAAAATCAAACACTAATGAAGTCAAATTTTAATTTGCTTCTCACCTCATCCTGTCAATTGATGAAGTCGAAGGCGCTATTACTTTTAATAGCAATCATTTATTCAACTCCACTTTTTTCTCAAACCATTCCTGCCGACCCTACTTCGGTAACTGCTACACCATCAGCAGTGTGTGCAGGTTCAGCAAGTGTGTTAAAAGCAACTTCACCCGGAAATACAATCAGGTGGTTCACAGTTTCAGTTGGCGGTTCAAGCATTGGATCATCGGCAAGTAATGGAGGTTTTTTGGTTTACCCGGGACCTGCAACTGTTTATTATGCCGAATCACTTTCGCCTTCAAATATTCCAAGTGCTGGCCGTTTGGCAATTACCATTACACTTAATGTTGCACCTGCTATTACCTCCACACAACCGGACATCAATGCAACAAATGATGTAGGTCAATGTGGTAAGGTTGTTATTTATCCAAGTGTAATTGTAACAGGTACTCCAACTCCTTCAATTGTTTATTCCAATCCATCGGGTTCAAATTTTAATATTGGTGTTACCACTAATATTACTACCGCTACAAATACCTGCGGAAGCACTTCATTGTCTTTTGATGTAACAGTGGTTGATAATGAATTGCCAACCGTGTTTGCACCAGCAGCTGTTTCAACGGCAGCACCTGCCGGTCAAACCTCAGTAACAAATGTTAACCTAGGAAATCCTACTGCAAATGACAATTGTGGAACTGTTACGGTAATTAACAATGCACCAACTGCATTTTCGGTTGGAAGCACAACTGTAATCTGGACAGTTACTGACTCATATGGCAATGCCAGAACAGCATCGCAGATAGTAACCATTTCATATACTCCAAGTTTAAATACTCCGCCGGTTATTGGTACCATGACCTCAAGCGATCCTGATAACCTGATTCCACAGTACTCAAGCGCAAGTTTAAACATTAACTGGACCGATGATGTAAATGGCGGCCCATACACAATTGATGTTGACTGGAGAGACAGTTCGGCACACACAGTTTTAACCGGTGTTACTTCAGCATCCGTTGCACCATCACACACTTATAATAAAACAGGTGTATTTGCACCGATCGTTAAAGTTACTGACGGCACCAATACTTCAGATACTTTTGCTTATAAATACCTGGTTGTTTATGTAGTAGGAAATTATTTTACTACTACCGAAGGTGAATTCACAGCACCTGCAGGTTCGCTGGTTTCAAATCCAACATTATCAGCATCGCGCCGAAAAGTTGAAATTGGTGTTGAGTGCAAACCAACTCCAAATCATCCCGGTGAATTTAACGGCGAAATGGAATTTGAAATGGATGGTGGAAAATTTGAGTTTGAAACTGAAAAGATTGACTGGAATTACCTGGCTGTTTCGGCTTGTTTTCTTGCTACCTTTCAAGGCACAGGGTATTTATATTCTGATGGGCATCACAACGGTTGTCGTGGTCGGTGCCATGGTTCATGCAGTCAAAATGGTCACCTTTACGGAATACTGATTGTTCAATCAGATAAGTACAAGAATGCTGTAAATAAAAATAAAATCAGGATTAAAATCTGGGATATCACAGCCGGTAATGCCGTAGTGTTTGACACGCAAATGGGTGCAGCTGATTTTGAATTGCCAACCACTTCTTTATCAAGTGGAACAATTAAAGTTAAAGTGCCAACCAATTGCGTTCCTAGAATTGAAACAGAAGATGCTCAGGTATTTAACAATGGTTCATTTGAAACACAGGTGTACCCAAATCCATTTACTTCAAATTTCAACATCAATGTTTCCAGCAAATCTGAAAATCCAATTCAGGTCGAAATATATGATGTGGTTGGAAAAATAATTCAAACGATTTCTGATGTTGAACCAAACGAAGCCTTTTTAATTGAGAACAATTTCCCGGCAGGAATGTATATCATTCGTATTTCGCAAAACGGAAATTCGCAATCATTTAAAATGATTAAAAACAATCAATAGCATTTATTTATACCAATAAACAAAAGCCCTTCGGTATTGCCGGAGGGCTTTTGTTTTTGTAACCATACTGATATCGAATCGTAAGGGCGTGAAATTTTTTAACATCATGCGTGCTATTTTAAAATTTTCTGTTTTTTCGTTCCTTTTGTTTGGTTGCATAAAAGAAAAAGTTTATTCGCAGGGTTTAAACAACATTTCGGTCAGAGGGCAAAAATCCATCTCAATGATTTTTCACCTGAAAGAATTTTCAAGAGAAAGATGTGAAGTGGAATTGAAAGATTTTGTGATACTACCCTATTGCATAAAAGAATTCGTTTCGCTGAAACAAGTTGGGCCAAATGGAATTCTGGTGCTTTTAAAAAATGCATCTGGCGAAATTATTTCGCAACAAAACATAGCAAGTCCGCTAAGCGAGCACATTGAAATTCCATCAGCAGATGGTCACATTGAAACAACTGAAATTAAAAAACAAGAAGCAGATTTTACTATTAAGCTGCCCTACAATATTACAGCCCAGCGGGTTGAGGTTTACCGCCTCAATGAACATAAAAACCTGGTGCTGATTGCCTCATTTGTTTTACAGTAATTAAATTTTTTTACATGAAATATTGGTTGTTCGCCCTGTTGCTACAGGGAATTTTTATGGGAAGCACTTCGGCGCAGGTAGTTATTGGCGTTGATACTTTATTTAATAACGGAAATAAAAACAACCGCATCAACCTGGTTTTTATGGGTGATGGTTATACAGCAGCACAGCAGTCGCAATTTATTTCTGATGTAAATACAATCGTTAATAAATTATTTATCACTGCACCATTTAATAGGTACACCAATTTTTTTAATGTGTATGCAATTAAAGTAGTGTCGGCTGAAAGTGGTGCCGACCATGCACATAGCGCGGCCGATTGTGCATCGGCAAATCCACAGGTTCCGAATGCAAATGTCAATACCATGCTCGGTGCACAGTTCGATTATGGTGGCATTCATCGCTTGCTTTATTGCACTAACACTACCAATATCAACAGCATACTACAATCGTATGCACCGTTTTACGATAAAGCTTTAATAGTTGTAAACTCACCTTACTACGGAGGTTCTGGTGGAACATTTCCAACCTGTTCGGTTGAATCAAACAGTGCTGAAATTATGATTCATGAATTGGGACATTCGTTCGCAGGATTAGGTGATGAATACGGAGGCACCAGTTGCGGCGGAACTGAAAAACCAAACTGCACCCAGGAAACAAATCCAACTTTAATAAAATGGAAAAGTTGGTTCCCCAATGGAATTACAATTCCAACTCCGGCAGGAACAAATTGTTCTTCCATCGGTTTATATCTCGGTGCGAATTATTGCAATACGAGTTGGTATCGCCCGAAGTGTAATTGCAAAATGAATCAGTTGAACAATTCTTTTTGCGAAGTGTGTTCGCAGGAATTTGTTTACTGCATTTCCAATTCCATTAATC
>JAHEZG010000225.1 GCA_023251195.1 Chitinophagaceae bacterium
GGTTTTGCAGTTTTTGCTTTATCAGGAAAAATGCGAATCCAAACTTGTCCTTCACGCTTCATGTGACGGGTTAAAGCAACACGGGCAGCTTCAATTTGTTTATCAGTGAGCCAGATTTCATCCATTGCTTTTAATCCAAACGAACCAAAAGACAGAGTTGCTCCACGATGATCGTTTCCTTTCATCTTGCCTCTCTGCGGTCTGCGCCACTTGGTCTTTTTCGGTTGTAACATTTTGTTATCTGATTATCGTTTCAAAAAATGTTTCTTATTAAGATTCTCTGTCTCTGCGTGGTTTGTTACGACGGTCGCCACCGCGATCTCCACCTCTTCCACCTCTGTCATCACGATCTCTTCTGTCTGCACCTTGTTTCTGTTCAGTTCCGGTTGTCTTCTGTCCTACATTCGGGCTCAGGTCACGCTTTCCGAAAACTTCACCTTTACAAATCCAAACTTTAATTCCTATTAAACCATAAACTGTTAATGCTTCTCCAATTGCATAATCAATATCAGCACGAAGAGTATGTAATGGAACTCGACCTTGTTTAACTTCTTCAGAACGCGCTATTTCGGCTCCACCTAAACGACCACCGATTCTGATTTTAATTCCTTCAGCTCCCATTCTCATTGCCGATGCTACAGCCATTTTAATGGCGCGACGGTAATTGATACGAGCTTCTATTTGACGGGCAATTGAATCACCAACTACTGTGGCATCAATTTCAGGACGACGGATTTCAACAATGTTGATCTGTACTTCCTTTCCGGTTAAGCCTTTCAACTCTTCCTTGATGCGGTCAACCTCTCCACCACCTTTACCGATAATGATACCGGGGCGTGAGGTGTGAATTGTTACAGTCAGACGATTCAGCGTTCGCTCAATCACGATATTGGAAATACCGCCTTTTGCTACGCGCGCTTTTAAGTATTCACGAACTTTGTAATCACCAATTAATTTGTCGGCATACTTGCTGCCACCAAACCAATTTGAATCCCATCCGCGAACGATACCGAGTCTGTTAGAAATCGGGTTTGTTTTTTGTCCCATTCAGTTAGTGCTATTTATTTAATCTACTTTTTAGATGTCTTTTTTGCCTTCGCCGGTTTCTCCTTCTCTTCGGTTTTCACTGCTGCTTTTTTAGCTGCCGGTTTTTTTGCTGATGTTTTTTTCTTTGGTGCTGCTTCTGCCACTTCAACAACTGGTTGTTCAACTTCTTCTACTTCAGTTACTTCTTCAACATGAGGTGAAACACGACTGTCAATAATCAAAGTAACATGGTTAGAGCGTTTGCGTTTGCGATAAGCACGACCTTGTGGTGCAGGCAACCAACGCTTTAACATGGTGCCGCCATCCACAAACACTTCTTTCACAAACAATCCACTGTCTTCAGGATTTAAACCCTGATTTTTTTCTTTCCAGTTGTTAGTAGCAGAAAGAAGAAGTTTCTCCACTTCGCGGGCAGGGTGCTTGGTGCTGAACTTCAAAATGTTCAAAGCCTTTTCCACATCTACTCCACGAATCATGTCAACCACATATCTCATCTTACGGGGAGAGGTTGGTACATTTTTCAATATTGCTTTAGCCAGTGCCATTGTGATTTCTTATTCTGTTATGATTAACTATCTACTTTCTTAGTTGAGTGACCTCTGAAGTTTCGTGTCGGAGAAAACTCGCCGAGCTTATGCCCCACCATGTTTTCGCCTACGAAAATCGGAATGAATTTATTTCCGTTGTGTACTGCGAATGTGTGACCAACAAACTCAGGAGTAATGGTTGACCTGCGACTCCATGTTTTAATCACACTCTTTTTGTTTGCCGCATTCAACACATCAATCTTACCTTGTAAGTTGTGATCTACATACGGACCTTTTTTTACTGACCTTGCCATGCTTTTTTATTTCTTTATTTAATTCGACAGGTTATTTTTTTCTTCTGCTAACTATGAATTTGCTACTTGGATTCTTCGGTGCACGAGTCTTTAAACCTCTTGAGTAAACATTGGTTCTTGATCTTGGCTGACCACCAGATGCTTTTCCTTCTCCACCACCCATCGGGTGATCTACAGGGTTCATCGCAACTGCTCGGTTACGGGGTTTTATTCCTTTCCAACGATTGGCACCTGCTTTACCTTTCACTTCCAAACTATGATCAGGATTGGAAACCATTCCCACTGTCGCCATGCAGGTTAAAAGAATCTTACGAACTTCTCCTGAAGGCATTTTCAATACTGCGTAACGATCTTCCTTAGCGGCTAACTGAGCCGACGCTCCTGCACTGCGAACCAGCATTCCGCCTTTACCAGGGTGCAATTCAACATTGTGAATGATAGTACCGAGCGGTAAATCTTTCAATGAAAGTGCGTTTCCTAATTCAGGAGGCGCATCAGGTCCGCTCATTAATTTATCTCCTACTTTTAATCCGTTTGGAGAGAGAATATACCTTCTTTCACCATCCGTGTACATTACCAAGGCTATAAATCCAGAACGGTTCGGATCGTACTCAATTGTTTGTACGGTGCAACCGATACCGTGCTTGTCGCGTTTCCAGTCAATCAAACGATACATTTGTTTGTGACCACCACCAATGTAGCGCATACTGCGTTTACCGGTGTGATTACGACCACCCGTTCTTTGTTTCACTTCCAATAAACTCTTTTCAGGTTTGTTGGTAGTGATTTCAGTATAAGCATTACCGATTTTAAATCGGGTGCCGGGGGTTATGGGGTTAAACTTTTTTACTGGCATTTCTATTTCTCTTTATCCTGTTATGCTAATTACACGCTTGCGTAGAAATCAATTGTTTCACCTTTTGCAAGTGTTACAAATGCTTTTTTCTTGTATCCTTTTACTCCTTTCAGCACACCTGTTTTTGTCATGCGTTGCTTATTTTTTCCGGGCATGATGGCTGTAGAAATTGCTTCTACTTTTACACCATACATTTTCTCTACCGCCGTTTTGATTTGAATCTTATTGGCGTCGTTTGTAACCATGAAAACATACTTGTTCAGCTTGCTTCCAAGGTTGGTATTTTTTTCGGTGACCAACGGCCTTACTAAAACTCCTGTTGACATTGTTATTTCTTTTGTGCGCTGTTAATTTTTATTTACTACCCATTGCTTTTATGGTGCCTTCAGCAAAAAGTAAATTCGTTGCTTTCAACACCTCATATGTATTCAAGCCACCTGCAGTGGTTAAAGTAATTCCTTCAATGTTGCGGGTTGCTCTTTTCAGATTATCAGTTGCATCGTTCACTACCACCAATGTTTTGCGTGCAGTCATTCCCAGATTTTTCAATAAGACAAAAGCATCCTTGGTTCTGTGTGTAGGCAAATTCATGTCTTCGATTACGAAAATCTGATTCTCCTTCGCTTTCTGGCTCAATGCTGAACGACGGGCCAATTCTTTTTCTTTGGCATTAACCTTAAAACTGTAGTCGCGTGGTTTCGGACCAAATACTCTTGCACCACCACGAAGTAAACCCGCCTTAATGCTACCCTTACGAGCACCACCGGTTCCTTTTTGTTTAATCAGTTTGCGTGTTGAGCCTGATACATCAGATTTTTCTTTTGTACTGTGTGTACCCTGGCGTTGATTAGCAAGGTACTGCTTTACCGCCAACCACATAACATGTTCGTGTGGTTCAATACCAAATATCTCTTCAGAGATTTCAACTGTGCGGCCGGTCTTGCTACCGTCTGTTTTTAATACTTCGAGTTTCATTTTGCGTTCTCAATTATTAAGTATGATCCTTTAGCACCCGGAACATTACCGTGAACAACAATCAGGTTTTGTTCAGCAAATATTTTAACTACTGTGAGGTTTTGAACCTTCACTCGGTCGCCACCCATTCTTCCTCCCATGCGCATACCCTTGAATACACGGGAAGGATATGATGAACCTCCCAATGAACCCGGAGCGCGATTACGATCGTGCTGTCCGTGTGTTCTTCCACCCACACCATGAAAACCATGACGCTTTACCACCCCCTGAAATCCTTTTCCCTTGGTTTTACCAATCACATTTACCACTTCACCTTCTGTGAATATTTCGGATGTAACAGTATCACCTAATTTTTTATCGAGTTCGCAATCGCGAAACTCCACTATCTTACGCAATGGTGCCGTACTCGCTTTCGCGAAGTGCCCCTTCATTGGTTTAGTAGTTGATTTTTCTTTCTTCGGGTCGAAGCCAAGCTGTAAAGCATTGTAACCGTCAATAGCAACGGTCTTCACCTGGGTAACCACACATGGTCCGGCTTCAATAACCGTACAGGCTACCTGCTTTCCCTGCTGATCAAAAATGCTGGTCATTCCGACCTTTTTTCCTAAGATTCCCTTCATGCGTTGTACTTCTTTTTATCTTGTTGGGGCTTCCTTAAAATAAAAAAACCCCACGGTTTATCAATTAGCCTTTAATGCTTATCTCAACCCCGCTGGGTAATTCCAGTTTACTCAGCGCATCCACTGTTTTGGATGATGAGGTGTAGATGTCTAACAGTCTTTTGTAAGTGCAAATTTGAAATTGGTCGCGTGCCTTTTTGTTCACATGCGGTGAACGGAGAACAGTGATGATCTTCGTTTCGGTAGGTAGCGGGATTGGTCCTGCTACTACTGCGCCGGTGCTGCGAACGGTCTTTACAATCTTCTCGCAGCTCTTATCTACCAGGTTATGGTCGTACGATAATAGCTTGATTCTGATTCTCTGTGACATGCGATTTCAATGAGCTTTTTTAAAAGAGGACTGCAAAAGTAATTTTATCAACCAAATAAACAATAGGCGGTTGAAAAATAATTCGTCACATGCAAGAGTGATTGAATAGATGAAGTATTAAATGATTGAAGATTTGAGAGTTACTGTCTACCAATTAAATATAACAGATTGTAAAATTTAAATTAAAAATTGATTGGTAAAGAGGTTTGGTTTGTAGGGATTTTATGCTGACAATTTATTTTTTTTGTGATTTTTTTATTAATGTATCAGTGATTTTGTTTTTAAAGTGATTGATTAAATTATTATTAAATGCGTTTCAAAAAATTTTAATAAATCCGTTTCAACAAAATGAACCATTTATAAAAATCAAAGAACCAGATGCTAGAATCATTGCCGGAAATTTTATTTTTAGCATTCTAAACCAAAATATCAATGAAAAAAATAACATCTATTATGTTTGCTATTGCATGCACTTTTAATGCAATGGCTCAATTGCCATTTACACAAACTACTGTATTTGCAGGATTGAATCAACCAGTGGCTTTTGCAATTGCCCCAAACGACGGACGGTTTTTTGTAACTATAAAAGCAGGTCAAATTGTTGTTTATAATTCAACAGGAACTTCGCTTGGAACTTTTTACAATCTGGCTGATTCAACTTTTAACAATTTTGAAAGGGGATTACTTGGAATTTGTTTCGACCCTGATTATGCAACAAATCATTATGTGTATGCCTATTATAATCATAGATGGCCGAATACTTCAACCGGCAATCAGGCACTCCGGGTAATTCGGTTTACTGATAATAATAACATAGGAGGTAGTCCTACTGTAATTTTGAATATCCCTGTTTCAAATTCAATTCCCGGAAACCATGTTGGCGGGAATGTTCATTTCAGACCTTCAGATGGAAAATTGTATGTGTCTATTGGTGAATTGGCCACTGCTTCAAATGCTCAATTGAAAACAAATCCCTTCGGAAAAATTCTTCGCATTAATAAAGATGGCACAATTCCGAATACCAATCCATTTTATGATGATGGAAATCCAGGTACACTTAATGATGATCGTATTTGGGAATACGGTCATCGCAATCCGTTCGATTTTTGTTTTGGCAGCAATGACTCGTTATACATTTCAGAAAACGGTGAAAACACTCAAGATGAAATGAACCTTGGCCGAAGAGGCGGAAATTTCGGATGGCAAACCTGCGAAGGAAATCAGCAATATGGAAACAGCAATCCATGCAATGTGGCTGGGCTAATAAATCCTTTGACAGTATGGACCGCACCACTCAATGCAGTAACCGGAATAATTTTTTATAAAGGTTGCATGTTTCCTGAATATAAAAATCACATCATTATTGGCAACAATGATGTTGGCGAAATCTGGAATGTGGTGCTTGGAAATGCGCCTGCTTACAATTCAGTTACGAGCAAAATTTTAATAACTGATTTAACTTCGAGTGGAGGATTAACTACCTTATTGGAAGGAGCTGATGGTAGCATTTACGCAATGAACGGCGGCTATACATCTAATGGTGGGATTTTTAAACTGTCAAGAACAATTGCACCTGCAATTACAGCCGGCGGTAATACTACTTTCTGCCAACCCGGTAATGTGGTGCTTACTGCAACCCCTGCAGGATTTGCTTATCAATGGTATAAAAATAATGTTGTAATAAATGGAGCAACAAATATTTCATATACAGCAACAACAACTGCTGCTTATAAAGTTATGATTTGTAACAACAGCAGCAATGCAATTAATGTTGTGAGAAACACCCTTCCATCTGCTTCTGTTACACCTGCCGACACACAATATTTTTGCCCGC
>JAHEZG010000226.1 GCA_023251195.1 Chitinophagaceae bacterium
AAGTAGCAGCTAAGAAATAAATCTGTTAGGTGAAAATTTAAATCATCAACTAACAACGAACAACAAATAATTCAATGGCAGACGCAAAAAAAGTAGGAGCAAAAAAAAGAACCATCAAAGCTGATCCGGAAGGAGAGGCGCACATACAGGCAAGTTTTAACAACATTATTATTGCCTTCACCAATAAAAACGGTAATGTGATTTCATGGAGTTCAGCCGGTAAAGTTGGCTTCAAAGGTTCAAAAAAGAATACTCCTTATGCAGCGCAAATGGCTTCCTCAGAAGCTGCGAAAGTTGCACATGATTCAGGTCTTCGCAAAGTAGAAGTTTTCGTGAAAGGTCCTGGTTCAGGTCGCGAAGCTGCTATCCGCGCCATCGGTTCTTCAGGAATTGATGTAACCATCATTCGCGATATTACTCCAATGCCGCACAACGGTTGTCGCCCTCCTAAAAAGAGAAGAGTATAATTTCAATCAACCACAAACAGAATAAAATACAATGGCAAGATATCTCGGTCCTAAATCAAAAGTTGCAAGAAAATTTGGTGAACCTATTATGGGTTTCAGCAAAGCTCTTGAGCGGAAGCCTCATGCTCCCGGTATGCACGGAACTTCGAAAAGAAGAAAGCAGGGTTCAGAGTACGGTACTCAATTGAAAGAAAAACAAAAAGCAAAACTGACTTACGGTTTGTTGGAGCGTCAGTTTGCTAAAACTTACGGAACAGCGGTTCGCAAAAAAGGGGTTACCGGTGAAAACTTATTGAAATTATTGGAAAGCCGTCTGGACAACACTGTGTATCGTTTGGGAATTGCGCCTACCCGTCGTGGTGCGCGCCAGTTGGTTTCTCACCGTCACATTACAGTAAATGGCCGTTCAGTAAATGTTCCATCGTATTCATTAAAATCAGGTGATGTTGTTGGCGTTCGTGATAATTCAAAAACACATCCAGCCATTGCAGCTTCACTCAATGTAAAAAATGTAAGTCGCTTTCCTTGGTTAGAGTGGAATGGCGAAGCAATGAAGGGTACATTCCTCAGTTTCCCTGAGCGCGATCAGATTCCTGAAAACATCAAGGAACAACTGATTGTTGAATTGTACTCTAAATAAACCCTTAACTGAACAAATACACAAAAGCATAATGAGCATACTCACTTTCCAAAAACCAGACAAAATCGTTCTTCAGAAGGCAACTGACTTCGAAGGATTGTTTGAATTCCGTCCGTTGGAGCCGGGATTCGGTGTAACCATCGGAAACGCGCTTCGTCGTGTACTTCTTTCTTCACTGGAAGGATATGCCATCAACGCGGTTCGCATTAGCGGAGTGGAACATGAATTCAGCACCATTAAAGGTGTGACTGAAGATGTAACTGAAATCATTTTGAATTTGAAACAGGTTCGATTCAAAAAAGTAAGCGACGAAGAAATTTCATCTGAAAAAATTTTGGTTTCAGTAAAAGGAAAAGATGAATTCACCGCAGGTGATATTGAAAAATCAACTTCAGGTTTTAAAATCATGAACCCTGATTTAGTGATTTGTCATTTGGAGAAGAATGTAAAATTTGATATTGAATTAAATGTTTCTAAAGGAAGAGGATACTTACCAGCTGAAGATCAAAAACTGAAAGAATCACCACTTGGTACCATTGCAACCGATGCTATTTACACTCCGATTAAGAATGTAAAATATGCAGTTGAAAATACCCGTGTTGAACAAAAGACTGATTACGAAAAATTGATTATCGAAATCACTACTGACGGAACTATTCATCCTGAAGAATCAATAAAGGAAGCTGCGAAGATTTTGATTCAGCACCTGATGTTGATTTCTGACGAAAACATTTCGTTCGATTCAAAAGAAAAAATTGAAGAAGATGTAGTGGATGAACATGTATTGCACATGCGCAAATTGTTGAAGACCCCATTGGAAGATTTAGACTTGAGTGTTCGCGCTTACAATTGTTTGAAAGCCGCTAAGATTGGCAGCTTGGCTGAAATGGTGAAGTACGATACCAACGAATTATTGAAGTTCCGCAATTTCGGTCGCAAGAGTTTGATGGAAATTGAAGCGTTGATTAACGAGAAAGGATTGCACTTCGGAATGGACCTTTCTAAATTTAAAATTGAAGATTAAAAACTAAATGGTTGCAACACAGTTACCGGCAAACACTGCCTACTGTAAACTGCCAACTGTCAACTGAATTTAAATATGAGACACGGACATAAAGTTAATCACCTCGGAAGAACCGCTTCGCATCGTAAGGCTTTAATGAAGAACCTGGCGAACGCATTAATTCTGAACAAGCAGATATTTACCACTCAGGCTAAAGCGCGTTCATTACGCACTTACATTGAGCCCTTGATTAACCGCACAAAAGAAAACACTACTCACAACCGTCGTATGTGTTTTGCTTATCTGCAGGATAAGGAAAGCATAAAAACTTTGTTTGGTGAAATTGCAGAAAAAATAGGAACGCGCCCGGGAGGATACACACGCATTATTAAAATTGCACCTCGTCGTGGAGATGCGGCTGATATGGCATTGATTGAGTTAGTTGATTTTAGTTTGAACCCTGGAAAATCAGGAGAAACAAAAACCGCTTCAACTGCTGAACCTAAAAAGCGTACTCGTCGTGCTGGTGGTGCAGCCAAGAAAACTGCTGCCCCGAAAGCAGATGGTGCTGAAGAGAAATCAGAAGAATAATTTTTTTTAAATAGTTAAATAAATTTTGCAAGGGCTGCTTCGAAAGAGGTGGCCCTTGGTTTTTATCTCAATCTGAATATTTGATTGGTTCTATTCTGCTGAATTAATGATTTGAAATTTTTGATGAGTTAGAAATATCAATAGATGGAATTAGTTAATTATTTTCATTTCTATCTATTCAACCAATAAAAAAACCGGCTCAAAATATTGAACCGGCTTTGTGTTTTTATGATAATTTAACTATTGAGTCAGCTTTTCATCTTATACATTTAAGCTACTTTCAACTGATGCTTGAACTTTGATTTGCTGAGTTTTTCTTCAGCCATTTCGCGTGACACAATAAAAGTTTTTACATTTTTCTGTGATGGAATTTCAAACATAATATCAGTCATGATTGCTTCGCAAATGGAACGCAGACCACGAGCGCCTAATTTATATTCAACTGCTTTGTCAATAATATATTCAATGGCTCCATCTTCAAATGTTAAGTCAACTCCTTCAATTTCGAACAGGCGGTAGTATTGTTTTACCAATGCATTTTTTGGTTCGAGCAAAATTCTTTTTAAAGAAGTACGATCCAGTGAATCTAAGAAAGTGACAATGGGCAGGCGACCAACCAATTCCGGAATCAATCCGAAATGCTTGATGTCTTGTGGGTTTACATATTGCAATAAGTTTTCCTTGTTCACTCTTTCTTGACCTTGTTGTGCTTTGAAACCGATTACCTGGGTTTGCATACGGCGGGCAATCACTCTGTCTAATCCTTCAAAAGCACCACCGCAGATGAACAGAATATTTTGAGTATTGATGTTCACCATCTTTTGTTCCGGATGTTTTCTGCCTCCTTGTGGCGGAACCAATACTTCTGTTCCTTCTAACAATTTTAATAATCCTTGCTGAACACCTTCGCCACTTACATCACGCGTGATAGAAGGGTTATCGCCTTTTCGGGCAATTTTATCTATCTCATCAATGTATATAATTCCTTTTTCAGCAGCGGCAATGTCATAATCACAGGCCTGTAATAATCTGGTTAAAATACTTTCAACATCTTCTCCTACATATCCGGCTTCAGTAAATACAGTCGCATCAACAATGGCGAAAGGAACATTTAAAAAACGGGCGATTGTTTTTGCCAATAAAGTTTTTCCGGTTCCGGTTTCACCTACCATTATTATGTTTGATTTTTCAATCTCTACATCATCCTTGGTGGTTTGATTTAATCTTTTGTAGTGATTGTAAACTGCAACCGCTAAAACCTTTTTTGCTTCATCCTGACCTATAACATATTCATCCAGAAAGGTTTTTATTTCTTTCGGAATAGAAAATTTCGGAGGAGCAGTGATGAATTTTTTCTTTTTCGAAAAATTTTCTTCCTCAATTATCTGCTTCGCCTGTGTAACACAGGTATCACATATAAAAGCATCAATACCTGAAATAAGAACTAAGGTTTCTTCCTTGCCTCTTCCGCAGAAGGAGCAGTGCTGTGTGGATTTTTTCATCCTGCGTTTGGAGTTTTCTTAATCAAAACTTCATCAATCATACCGTATTCTTTTGCTTCCTGGGCAAGCATCCAATAATCGCGGTCACTGTCTTTTTCTACTTTCTTAAATTGTTGATTGGAATGTAAAGCTATGATTTCGTACAACTCCTTTTTCAGTTTCAATATTTCGCGCGCTGTAATTTCTATGTCACTAGCTTGTCCTTCAGCTCCACCCATTGGTTGGTGAATCATAACTCTTGAGTGAGGCAATGCAGTTCGTTTTCCTTTTTGACCTGCACATAAAAGTACCGCAGCCATTGAAGCAGCAATACCTGTACATATTGTTGCAACATCAGGTTGAATGTATTGCATGGTATCATAAATTCCCAAACCAGCATACACTGAACCACCGGGACTGTTTATATAAATTTGAATATCTCGTTTAGCATCTGCTGATTCAAGAAATAACAATTGCGCCTGAATAACATTGGCCACATAATCATTAATTCCTTCTCCCATAAAAATGATTCTATCCATCATTAACCTGGAGAACACATCCATTGAAGCAACATTCATCGGGCGCTCTTCAATAATATATGGAGTGAGATTAGTTATCTGGTGCTTCATTACAGAGTCAACTGTAACTGCCCCGATTCCTCTGTGCTTTATTGCGTAGTTTCTGAATTCTTTTCCGTAATCCATTTGTGTTTTAATTTTTTAGTGGTGATGATGATTGTGTTGTCCTTCCAGATGAATGAACTCGTCATATGAAATTTCACGCGGTTGAATATTTGCCTTTTTCTTTAATTCGGCAAATAACTTTTCCTCCATCAACATGTTAAAATAGTTGCGTCGCGATTTTTCTTCTGTCATCATCTTGTCGGCCATCTGGGTGAGATATTGTTCCACCATTTCATTTACCTGACCGGCAAAGTAATGTTCGCGCAGGCGCTGCATGGCGAAGGCTTTCAATTCAGCACCTTCAATTTTAATATCGTTTTCTTTTGATATACGCTCTGTAATTAAGTCCCATTTCAACTGTCGTGTAAATTGGCCAAACTCATTTTCAACCTGTTCGGCTGTAACGGGTTTTTCGTTGTACGATAGTATCCATTTCTTTAAAAAATCTTCAGGAAAATTGATTGTAGTATTATCGATCAGGTATGTTGAAATATCATTCAATAACTTTTGATGTGCTGCATCTTTGTAGGAGCGTGATAATTCCTCTTTTATTTTTTCATGCAACTCCAATTCATTGTTCACGATTCCTTCTCCAAACAAGCGATTGTATAAATCCTGATTGAGTTCAGTTTTTTTAACTTCAAAAATCCCATCAATAGAAATTTTAAAAGTATGACTCATGCCATGAGCTTGGTCATGATTGATATCAAGAATATTGTGAATGATTAATTCTTCATTATTACTATAAGCATCAAAAAGATCAATCACCATTGATTCACCTTTTTTCAAAGCCATGATTTTATTCTTAATCGCTTCATTGCTGAACGATTCAATTGAAATTCTACGGGTGGTTTCAATGCCGCCCGCTTTTTCACTTTCATCATCATTCAACTCTTTGAAAATAATTGACAGAACAGAATCTTTAATTATTGAATCAGTTTCTTCGGTTGTGCCGTAACGAACTTTTAGTTTTTCAACTTCATCCAGTACAGTTTTCTCATCCGGCTTTACTTCATAATTCAAAAATTCTTTCGCAGCTAAATCAGGCAATTGAAAATCGCCTACCAATCCTAACTCAAAACGAAAATCATAAGAAGATGGAGACTGAATATTTATCTGCTGTTTCTTCATATCTTCAACCGGAAGTGGCTGACCAAGAATCTGCAATTTCTCTTCTTTAATATAATTGTCGAGCGTTTCTCCAATCAGTTTATTCAATTCTTCGGCGAGCATTTCATTCCCCACCATTTTTTTTGCCATGCCGAGAGGCACATGACCTTTTCTGAAACCAGGCATATTTAATTTCTTGCTGTAAACTTTTATTGCTTCTTCTACTTTCGGTAAGTAATCATCAGGAGCAATGTTAATGTTGACCTGTACATGCAGGTCGTTGAGATTTTCTTTGGTAATATTCATTCTAAAAATTTCGGATTATGAATTCGTAAAGTGTTTGTGATTTTTTTCGATGATACTGTTAATTTTGATTGACAGGTTTTTTGAAGTGCTATTGCTACTAAATATCTTTCTATTTATTTCACCTGATAATTAAAACAAAGTGCGGGTAGAGGGGGTCGAACCCACATGCCTCGCGGCACCAGATCCTAAGTCTGGCGCGTCTGCCAATTTCGCCATACCCGCATTTATTTTTCAGGGACGGCAAATGT
>JAHEZG010000227.1 GCA_023251195.1 Chitinophagaceae bacterium
ATGTTTTGTCGGTTGTTGCTTCGTATAAATTAAATGACCGCTGGACTTTAGCCGGAACTTTTGTTTACCAAACAGGAATTGCTTTCACACCACCCGAAGGAAAATATTTCATTGAAGGAAATGTGGTGACTGAATACGGAACCATAAATGGTTTCAGAATGAAGGCATACAACCGCGCTGATATTTCGCTGACTTTCGAAGGACACAAAAGAAAGTACATTCAGGACGGATGGAACTTCAGCATTTACAATTTATACAACCGACACAATCCCTATTTTATTTACGACAAGTACGACGGACAGTTTTTAGTTGACCCGACTATTACCATTCAGGCAAAACAAGTGAGCTTGTTTCCTATCATCCCTTCTGTCACCTGGAATTTTAAATTTTGAAAAAGTTGGAAGCTGGGAGATGGAAGCTGGAACGAAAAAAATAGAAATGAAAAGGTATCAAGACACAAATAATATGACACAAAAATTTAAAATGAAAAACAGCAGAACAAAAAAATTGTTGCTGCAAATCTGCATACTGCTTACTGCATACTGCCTACTGTTCTTGGGCTGCGAAAAAAACATCTCAATTGATGTTCCTGCTCCTCCAGACAAATTAGTGGTAGAAGGATTTATTGAAACCGGAAGTTTTCCATATGTCATTCTCACAAAAAATTCTGCTTACTATTCTACTTTTAATTTAACTGATATCAATAAATATTTCGTTCACAATGCACTTGTAAAAATTACTGATGGAACTGATACAATAACACTTCAGGAAATTTCATTGGATACTGCAGGAGTTCAGGTTTCAGTTTACATTGGATTAGGTATGATTGGTCAGGTTGGTAAAACTTATTCGCTGCACATTGAAGCAGAAGGAAAAACTGTTGATGCCGTTACTTCTATACTTCCATCTATTCCACTCGATAGCATCTGGGTGGTCTTCAATGAAAATCCAGACTTTCCCGATAAAGTAAGAATGTATTGTCAGTTGACCGACCCGCCTGAACTCGGACAATATGTTCGCTACTTTACAAAAGTTGATTCCGAAGTTTTTAAACCGGGATTGAGCTCAGTGTTTGATGATGCATTAATTAACGGAACCACTTTTAAATTTCCACTCGACAGAGGATACAATCGTAACGACTCTATTGATTTTGATTCATATGGTTTATTCAACAAGGGCGATACAATAACGCTGAAGTGGTGTAACATTGAAAAAGCGCATTTCGATTTCTGGCGCACACTTGAATTCAGTTTGGGAAGCCAGGGGAATCCATTCTCATCGCCACTCGAAATAAAATCAAATATTGTTGGTGGTCTTGGAATATGGGGCGGTTACTCGCCGAGTTATAAAACCATTATTGTTCCACAGTAAAAATCTTAAACCCATTTTCTGTTTACTGATTACAGTTCACAGATTGCTATTTTACTGTTTCTTCATCTGCTCAACAAACATCTCCATCACTTTATCACTCACACCGGTGAATGAAAATCCACCATCATGATAAAGATTCTGCATGGTCACCATCTTTGTATAATCGCTGAACAAACTGATACAATAATTCGCACATGCTTCAGCACTTGCATTTCCAAGTGGCGACATATCATCGGCATATTTAAAAAACACATCAAAGCCCTCCACTCCAGAACCCGCAGTTGTCCAGGTTGGCGATTGCGAAATAGTATTTACACGAACTTTCTTTTTTACTCCGTAGTGATACCCGAAACTGCGTGAAATACTTTCAAGAGTTGCCTTAGCATCGGCCATGTCTCCATAACTTGGAAAAGTTCTTTGTCCAGCTATATAAGTTAAACCAACTACAGAACCCCATTCATTCAACGCATCCATTTGGTAAGCGCACTGTAACACTTTGTGAAGGGAGACAGCAGAAATATCCAAAGTCTTCTGCATGAATTCATAACTCAAATCAGTGTAAGTTTTTTTCTTGCGCACATTCGGACTCATGCCAATAGAATGCAGAATAAAATCAATTGGACCATTGTGAATTTCCATGCAGCGCTTCAGCAAATTATTAATATCATCAATGGAAGTTGCATCGGCAGGAACCACTTCGGCATTACACTTTGCAGCGAGTTCATTTATTTTTCCCATGCGCATGGCAATCGGTGCATTGGTCAATGTGATGCTTGCGCCTTCAGCTACAGCAGCTTCAGCGACTTTCCATGCAATAGAACTTTCGTCAAGCGCACCGAAAATCAATCCTTTTTTTCCTTTGAGAATTCCGTTCATTGGTTCAATTGTTAATTAGTTCAATGTGAAGTCACAAACATAAAATCAATTTGCAGAAATTTCAGGCTGAGTTAAAAACTTTAAAATGAATTTCTATACAGGCCAATTAGAAACTGAAATTTCCAATGAGGTTAAACTTACTGTTTATCCTTTATCATTTCAGAAAATCTCATTTTCCGCGCCAATGCATTCACAGCTTTGGCAATTCTGTTTGCTTTGGTCGAATCCGTTTTAGCACTTTGAATCCATTTAGAAAAATATTTTTGATGAGAGCCGGGGAGTGATTTAAAATGTATCAAGGCATTTTCCTCTTCTGCCATGCACTCCATAAAATCAGTGTCGTGAATGAATACACTTTTATCTTCCTGCATTTGCACATTAATAATTTCTCCGGCACGAACTCCTGTTGCTTTGCGAATGGTCGCGTTCAGTGGCAGAATAAAATTTCCTTCCCCCATCGGCAGTAAAGCAGTTTCCTTAATGATAAAATTGTTGAGTTTGCCCTTTATCCGAAATGATTTTTTGTTGTTCGGTTTTATTTTTTCGGCAATGTTGAATGGAATTTCAATATAAGTCCATCCGGTTTTTTCGCCTTGCTTCGCAAATTTTTTTGCAACGGCTTTAAATGCAATCATCCTTGATATGAATAATGAATGGTCAATTATGAAAGTACAAAAGTGAAATGTGAAAGGTCAATTGTGATTTGTTAATTGTGAAATAACTTTCACAAAAGAAATTTTTAAAAATCTAAACCACTGCGTTGCTCAGTTTATCAACTGATAATGGTTTCACTAAAAAATTAATGATTTGAGGAAATTCTTTTGCTCTTCCATAATCCTGTTCATCAAGGGTGGATGATAGCATAATCACTTTGGGTTTGGTATTAATTTCAGGAGATAGTTTTACATACTCATCCATAAATCCGAAACCATCAATGATGGGCATTCTGATATCAAGAAAAATTATATCGGGAACTTTTGTTAAATCATTTGCCACGACATTTTTCAGGTATTCAAGTGCATCAACACCGGAAGGCATTACAGCTATGTTTTGACCGAACCCTGCAATTTCAATCAGGCGCTCGTGCATCACATTGTTAATCTCATTATCATCAATGAGTAAAACATTTTCAAATCTTGCTGACATTTTATTTTCTATTTCAGTTTAACATTGGGGATTTCAACTTTGAATGTTGTGCCAACATTCGGAGTTGAAATAACTGAAATTTTTCCGTTTATTTTATTTAATGTTTCTTTTAATATATACAATCCTAATCCCGAACCGCTGCCTTGAGTGGTCGCACGGTAAAACATATCGAATATTTTTTCCTGATACTGAGGTGTAATTCCGATTCCGTTATCAGCAATTGTGAATTCTACTTTTGAAGTAGTTACAACACAATCAACAGAAACAAATGGATGTGGTTCGTTTTTATTCTGGTACTTCACTGCATTTGACAAAAGATTATTCAGAATAACTTTCAATCTGTTTTTATCAGTGTAAAAAGGAACCTGCATATCAAAATTTAATTTCTTTTCCACCCTTTCAGAACCATCCATGAACTGCATTCCGGCTAAAACTTCTTCCGTTACTTCGTGCATGTCCACTTGTTCAATTTCAATTTCTGTTCTTGTGTTTTTCGAGTACTCAAGAATTTCTTTAATTGTGTTATCCAAATTAGTAACACTGGTTCTCATCATATCTAAATATTTCTTCGGCTTCTCATCGGTGATTGTTAATTCAACAATATCAACCAAACCAATCACATTCATTAAAGGTGCGCGTAAATCATGAGAGGTACTATAAACAAAACGGTCCAATTCCGAATTGGTTTTTATCAGTTCTTCATTTTGTGTTTTTATTCTTTCGAGTGAAAGTTTATTATCAGTTACCGCTTTATCTTTTTCCATCAGCACGCCGATAATATTTACAATACGAGTAATGATTTCAGAATCCTTTGCATCCGGTTTTTCTTTTGCCGTTTCATAATAGGCTTCAAACACTCCAAGCACATTTCCTGTTTCTGATAAAATCGGATAGGAGAAACAAGAAGCAATTTTATATCTTCTTGCAAATACAAGATAATCTTTCCACTCATCATTGGTTTCAACATTGTTGCAATACGAATTACACTTACTCATTGCAGCCTTACCTGAAGAGATGGAACTGAAACTGATATTCACTTCGCCAATTGACTTAATAAAATCCTGCTGAATGGTTGGTGCAACATACCAGCTGAGTGAATTGGTTTCTTCGTTTGTTTTTAAAATCGTACATCGCATTCCGCTGCTTAATTCTTCGATGTTAGTAACCAAATGATTTAATGCACGGGTTAAATCATTGTCTTTTGACGCCATTTCCAAAACTTGTTTTTCGGCAAGCAATAATTTTTCCATTCGCTTACGCTCTGATATATCCGTGATGCGAATTTGCAGATGTGGTTTGTTTAAATATTCCACCACACGAAATTCCAGGTTTCCCCAAAAAGTTTTTCCCTTACGGGTGTTGTATTCCATTTCCTTTGACCATCCCCAATTATCCTTTATCTGTTTTTTAATTCTATCTAATTCAGATTCGGCAAATGGATTTTTCTGTAAAGCAATCGGGTCTAACCCAATCAATTCATCCATCGATGAAACTTCAAATAATTCAATTGCTCTTTTATTGCAATTAATAATTTTCATTTCATCCAGCTTGGTCATCAGATTGGCATCGGCTGACTCATTAAAAATGTTTTTGAAGAGATCTTCACTCTTTTTCAATTTTTCCTGTGTACGGAGTTTTGAACCGAAAGTAATTCCTATAATAATTGAAGCTGAACCAAAAACCGTTGCAATTACATCGCCATTTAATTCTGTTTTAATCATATGTGTTGTAACAACAATTAAAATAAAATTAAAAGCAAGAAAAATATTAAGAACTGCAGTTTTTCTAAAAACAGTACAGCAAACCATAAATGTAAGAAGTAAGGCAATGGTGTTATTTATTTCATAAAAATTAGTCGAACATTCATCAACACTTTGAATCATAATCAAAAACACAACACTATAAATAATTGCAAGTAAGTTTTTCTTAATAAATTTTATAACAAATGAAAGAGACACCAATACAAGGGAACTTACACCAATAAGCATGTTTTCATAAAACAAAAATTTGCTGGTCAGATTTGATTGATACATAGTTAAGCCAAAAGTGAAATATGCAAACCCTGCCACAAACAGAAGCATTCTAATAAATTTTACTTCATCTTCTATAAGATTAAAAATCCGTTTGGATTGAAGCAGAATTCTTTTTGTACCTGATAACGATGCAATAGCCGACATCTGTGTGTTTTTTACTTTATAGCGTAACCATTCTGAAATTGTTACCTAAGAAAATTAAAGAAATTCTGACTATTAAATTTTAATTGGGAAAACTTTTGTATAAAATGGAGGACAAACTCATTTTAAGATTTGAAAAGATCTGGGAATTACGATGCATGAAGAATTTATTAATGTGAATCTTGTGGTCAAATAATTAACTAAGAATGGCCAGATTCCAAACAAACCACGAACAAAACATGCGGATAATTGATCAGGTAACAATCACCTCGTCGAATTTGGGAATTTCGCAATTAATTACGGAGGATAATTCACTGAATGGTAGAATAATTACCATTAACGGGAAGGAGCGAGTTAATTTTTCTTCTTGTAGTTATATGGGGTTGGAACAACATCCTAAAATAAAAGAAGGCGCCATTGATGCCATAAATAGATTTGGAACGCAGTTCTCTTCTTCGCGCGCATACTTATCGCTTTCACTGTATCGTGAGTTGGAAAACTTATTATCGCTCATGTTTGAGATGCCCGTTATAGCCTCTCCAACAACAACTCTCGGACATTTCAGCAATATACCGGTTTTAGTCAGTCCGGATGATTTGGTAATAATGGATGCTAAACTTCATGCGAGTGTGCAAATGGCTTTGCAGTTAATTAAAGCCCGTGGAGGTAAAATTGAAGTGGTTCGCCACAATAGAATTGATATGCTGGAAGATATTATTCTTGACAATAAAGATAAGTACAACAAAATATGGTACATGGCTGATGGTGTATATAGTATGTACGGCGACTATGCACCAGTTGATGATTTAATGGAGCTATTAGACGGGCATGAACAATGGCATTTATATTTTGATGATGCACATGGCATGTCATGGACTGGAAAAAACGGAACCGGTTATGTGCGGGGTAAAATGAAGCGACACGATAGATTGTATTTAACCACTTCATTAAACAAAG